>NZ_JAAOQS010000010.1:0-139667 GCF_011603105.1 Rhodococcus sp. A14
GGGCCCACCCGCAGGCTGTCCGCCGCGGGGTGGTGGACCTCCGGGGCGTCCCTGTGGCGGGGGGCCACTCGGTCGTCTCGGTCCGTTCGGTCGATCACCCGGGGCGTTGCTGCGGGGGGAACTCACGTACAAATCTCCAGTGGTTGTGGACCGGCTTCAGTCCTGCGTTACGTCTGTGGGCACTCTTCTGCCCGCGTCCGTGTTCGGGCGTGTCTACTCGCTCGCGGTTCGACGGCTCGGAGGCCGCGGCCGTGGCGACGAACGCCTGGGCCGTTTCGGTTCGGGCACGGTACCGAGAACATAGGACTGGACCAAATGGTTCCAGCTGCATGTCCGGCACACCTCGACCACGTGAACCGAGAACTCCTCCTGAGTGGACGCGAGACGCACCAGCTCCTCGGCCGTACGAGCCGAACCCGACACCGGGCCCAACTTGTCACCGAAGACCCAGGAGACCAGAGTCAACTGCTCCTTACGGCAGATCGGGCACACCACATCACTGCCCTTGCCGTGGAACTTTGCGGCACGAAGCAGGTAGGGGCTGGCGTCACAGACCTCCGTGACACCCGTCCTGCCCGAGTAGACCTCGGCCAGGAGTGACCGGCGCTGAAGCGCATAGTCCACCACCTGCCGCTGTATCCGCACGGAGACCAGAGTACGTGCGTCGCGTCCGGAGAGAAGGGGTCGGTCGAGTGACGCTGGTCAAACACGGTTGCCGCACTACGATGCCGGTGTGGCCTCAGGACCGTCCTCGCAGACTCGCGCACGTGACCTCGATCGGGTCAACGCATGCAGCCAGCTCGACGCCGCCTACGCCGATGGACAGCTCGGCGCCGGCGAGTACCACGACCGCACCGCCCAGGCCATGTCGGCGAAGACTCTCGCCGAGCTGAACCTGCTGATCAGCGACCTGCAGCTGCCGTCGTCGATCACCGCCCAGGCACCTGTCCGGACATCGGGTGCACCCCGCCGGGCGCTGCGGATCGCGGTCGCGTGCGGGGCGGTGATCGCGGTCGGCGCGATCGGTCTCGCGCTCACCGAACAGGACGGCCCGGATCCCGTCACCGCACCCGTCCCGGCGCAGGTCGAGAAACCGCTGGCCCAGCCGGAGGTCGAGGTGCCCGCGGTGGAACCGATCATCGTGGGACAGGCGCAGCCCCTCACCCAGGACGGGATCCACGCCCTCTTCGAGCAGTACCGGCAGAGGTTCGGCGATCTCACCGTCCACGAACTGGGGTTGTACGACGAATACGCGATCTTGTCGCGGACGGCCCCGGACGCGCCCGACAAGGTCGACCGGTACGACTTCCGCGGCGGGTTCAAGCCGTCGGGCATCCGCACGCAGCGCCTCCCCGGAACCGGTGAGGTCGACCTCGCGCAGGTAAATGTGCCGGCACTCGTCGCGCTGATCGCCGACGCACCCCGGCTGGTCGGAGTCCCCGACGGCACCATCGGGCACGTTCTCCTCGCCGACGGCGGCAAGGGGCCGACGATCAATGTGTACGTCTACGACAGGGACCAGACCGGCGGAGGCTATCTGCGGGCGACGCTCGGCGGAGACGTATGGCAGGTGAACCCCGCGAACTAGCTCTAAGATCCACCCGTGGCCAGCCGATACCCACCGAACACGCGGGCACGCGACGTCGATCGAACCAACACGTCCGCACTGCTCGACGCCGCATTCGGCGACGGCCAGATCAACGAGTCGGAACACCGCGCGATGTCCGACCTCGCCGCGGAAGCTCGCACCCTCGCCGACCTCGAGGTCCTGGTCAGCGACCTGCAGCGACCCTCAGACGCACCACCGGACGCACGTCCCCCACGCGACACCGCCAAGCACTGGTTCCCGGCCGCCGTCGCCGTCGCCGCGATCGTGGCGGCCGTCGGCGCCTTCACGCTCGTCGACAGCGACGACGCACAGGCCACCGTGACACCCGTCGCGCAGCAGGTCGATCTCGATTCCGTCGAACCGCTGGTCGTCGCGACGCCGAATCCCGTCACACCCGAGGGCATGAAGGTGTTCCTCGACCGGTACCGCGCCAAGTTCGGCGATCTGATCGTCGACGACCTCACGCTCTACGAGGGCGGCCACGCCAGCCTCGAACGTGCGCTTCCCCTCGAACCGAACCGGATGGTGAGCTACGACTACCGCGGCGGGTTCACGCCGTCGCGAACCCCGACCACCCGGAAGGTCGACACCCCCGTGTTCGACCTGTCGACGCTGAACCTCGACCGGATCGGCGGAACGGTCGTAGGCGCCCCGGTGAGCCTCAACGTCCCGGACGGAGAAGTCAGCCACATCTCGTTCGAAGCCGACGAGGACGGCCCCACCGTGTCGATCTACGTGACCAACGAGTTCAGCGAGAGCGGACACATGGAACTCGACCCGTCCGGTGCACCACTGAGCGTCTACCCCTTCGGCCGATAGGACGTAGATGCCCAGGACCACACTCGCGGGAATCCGCGCCCGCGACTCCGACCGCGCCGACGCCTGCGGGATGCTCGACGCCGCACTCGCCGACGGGCAACTGTCCGCGGAGGAACACGCCTCCCGCACTTCCACGGCGATGCGGGCGAAGACGTTCGACGAACTCGACCGCCTCATCGGGGACCTCCAGATCCCCAGCCGGCTCGCGGCGAGCCCCGTCGTGTCGCCGCGACGCCGCCGGTCGTCGCGACGGTGGGTGTACGCCGCGGTCCTCGTCGTCGCCGCAGCTGCCGCGGGCGGCATCGCCGGAGCCGTCGCGAACAGCGACCTCGGCCCGTCGAAATCGGTGCCGAACCTCACCACCGGCGCCGGGCTGCACTTCTTCCTCGACGAGTACCGCGTCGAATACGGCGACACCGTCGCCGACGAACTCGGCCTCTACCCGGCTCACGCCGTCTTCGACCGGCCGTCCTCCGGCAACGCCCGGCAATCCGACTCCTACCTCTACGACGGCGAATTCGACGACTGGGGCAGCTCCTCCACCCGATCCGACGACGAGAAGTCCTTCGACCTCGGCACCGTCGACCAGGTCGCGATCGCCCGCCTGCTCGCCGGGGCACCCGAAACCCTGCGCGTCCCCGACGGCGCGGTGGAGATCGTCTCCTTCCGGTACGAACCCGGGTCCGACGACGGACCGCCGACCATCTCCATCCACGTGAAGAACGCCGCCGGCCACACCGGACACATGGTCGTCGGATTCGACGGCGAACCGTTCGACATCTACCCCTACGAGGACTGAGCGTCCAGGGTCGTTGCCCACCAGCCGCCGTCGGGTGCCGTCGGCCGCGGTTGGTCGCCCGATGTGACATTCGTTCAGTCAGACGGCACCGGTGTGACATTCGGCGACGCAGCCGGAGACCCGGACCTGGGTTGACAACCTGTGACGGCTTGTCCCGTGTATCGAGCGCGCGTATCCTCCTATATATCGGTGCGATATAGTTTTGAATCGCATCACGCGGTTAGGTCGGGCGACTCAGGGGGTGGACGTGCTCGAATTGGCAATTCTCGGGCTGCTCCACGAGTCACCCATGCACGGATACGAGCTGCGCAAACGGTTGACGGGACTGCTGGGTGCATTTCGCGCCTTTTCGTACGGTTCCCTCTACCCGACGCTTCGACGCATGCAGGCAGACGGTTTGATCGCCGAGGACGCAGGCCCTCCGGGGACCGTCAAGCGTCGCGCCCGCCGCGTCTACCAGCTCACGCCGATCGGCAAGGAGCGGTTCAAGGAACTGGTCGCCGACACGGGTCCGCAGAACTACACCGATGACGGATTCGGCGTTCATCTCGCCTTCTTCAGCCGCACCCCCGCAGAGGCGCGGATGCGGATTCTCGAAGGCAGACGACGCCAGGTCGAGGAGCGCCGTGAGGCGCTTCGCGACGCGATCGGAAAAGCGAGCGGCACGCTGGATCGCTACACCAAGCAGCTCCACCAGCTCGGTCTCGAATCCAGTGAGCGTGAAGTGCGCTGGCTCAACGAGCTGATCGCCGCCGAGCAATCGACAGCAACACCTAAGAAAAAAGGAGAACCCGACCATGGGTGAGAACAGCACCGCGGTGCGCGTGGCCATTGTGGGCGTGGGGAACTGTGCCTCGTCCTTGGTTCAGGGCGTGCAGTACTACAAGGACGCCGACGAGACGGCGACCGTTCCCGGCCTCATGCACGTCAAGTTCGGCAAGTACCACGTGCGCGACGTCCAGTTCGTCGCCGCGTTCGACGTCGACGCCAAGAAGGTCGGATTCGACCTGTCCGAGGCCATCTTCGCCAGCGAGAACAACACCATCAAGATCGCCGACGTCCCGCCGGCCGACGTTCCGGTGCTGCGCGGCCCCACCCTCGACGGCATCGGCAAGTACTACGCCGAGACCATCGAGATCTCCGAGGCCGAGCCCGTCGACGTCGTCAAGGCCCTGAAGGACGCCAAGGTCGACGTGCTGGTCTCGTACCTGCCCGTGGGTTCCGAGGACGCCGACAAGTTCTACGCCCAGTGCGCCATCGACGCGGGTGTCGCGTTCGTCAACGCCCTGCCCGTGTTCATCGCCTCCGACCCCGAGTGGGCCGCGAAGTTCAAGGACGCCGGCGTCCCGATCGTCGGTGACGACATCAAGTCGCAGGTCGGCGCCACCATCACCCACCGCGTGATGGCGAAGCTCTTCGAGGACCGCGGCGTGCAGCTCGACCGCACCATGCAGCTGAACGTCGGCGGCAACATGGACTTCAAGAACATGCTCGAGCGTGATCGCCTGGAGTCGAAGAAGATCTCCAAGACGCAGGCCGTGACGTCGAACCTGACCCGCGACCTCGGTCCGGGCAACGTGCACATCGGCCCGTCGGATCACGTCGGCTGGCTCGACGACCGCAAGTGGGCGTACGTCCGCCTCGAGGGTCGAGCCTTCGGTGACGTTCCGCTGAACCTGGAGTACAAGCTCGAGGTCTGGGACTCCCCGAACTCGGCCGGCATCATCATCGACGCCGTCCGCGCAGCCAAGATCGCCAAGGACCGCGGCATCGGTGGACCCGTCTACCCGGCGTCCGCGTACCTGATGAAGTCCCCGCCGGTCCAGATGGCGGACGACAAGGCTCGTACCGAGCTCGAGGCGTTCATCATCGACGCGTAGTTCACCACGCAGCAGCATCTGAGCACATAGGTCGCTCAGCTCCCGGCGAATGCACCTTTCGTCGTCTTCACGGCGACGAAAGGTGCATTCGCCTTTGTGTTCGATTTCTTGTCAGACCCTCCCTCTACGGTGACACCCAGGATTCATCGAGGGAGGCGTGATGTCCGACAACACTTTCGATCGAGAGATCGACGACGCCTGGACCGAACTCCAGGACCGTCTGACCGGGTACGTGCACGTGATGGAGGACGACGACGAGCTGGTGCTGCAGTCGCAGTACGACAGCGTCGACGACGGTCTCGTCGAGACCGCCGCGTGCGTGCGGTTCTTCGCGTGGGCCGGCGACAAGGTGCGGTGCGAGGTGCCGTCCAACCGCTTCCTGCACCCGGCGCGGGCACTCACCGAGGAGGAACACGATCGGCTGATCGAGCTCGGCTGGAATCGCCCCGACCTGTGCGAGCACGTCGACGAGGGCAACGGTTCCGCGTCGTACTACCTCGACGCCGACCGGGAGGACGCCCACCTGCTGGCGTCGATGACGGTCACCGTGTTCCGGGAGATCTGGGACCTTCTGCATCCCTCGTTCCTGAAGGCGATCACCGGTGGCCGGGGCGAGACCCCGGAGTTCGGTACGGCCGATGTCCCGGCCCAGCTGCGCGACGGCGCCGGGCTGCGCGACCGTGTCGATGCCGCGGTCGAATCCATGCTCGAGCAGGCACCCGGCAAGGATGCGGACGGCGACATCCTCGTCTGGGTCGGCGATCTCCCCACGTATGTGCGGGTGATCGAGGAGGACGCCCGCGTCGAGGTGTTCGCCCGTGTGGTCCACACGATCAGCGATCGCACGCGCACCGCGGAGGCGCTCGCCGACCTCAACCGCCAGTGGCCCGACATCAAGTTCCTGCTCATCGTCGACAACGTGGTCGCCGTCATGCGCGTCGACGGATCACCGTTCGTCGCGGATCACCTGGTGTCGGTGTTCCGGATGTTCGAGCATTTCGTGGACACCGTCGACGACGCGTTCGCCGAAAAGCTCGGCGGCAAACTCAATTCCACACCCGGCGCCACGTCCTCGTACGCAGAGCACGAATGCGAGGACGAGTTCCCCGCCGCCCTCGTGACCCTGATCCACCTCGACTCCGAGAGCGGGCTCGACCCGGACGACGTCGCGGAGATCTGCGGACGCGACCGCGACACCATCCTCGAGTTCCTCCGGCTCTGCACCGAGCAGGAGATCGAGTGGCGCCACAACGCGGAACTCGCCCGCGAGGAAGAGCCCGAGGAGGCCGACATGTGTGAGGACGAGGCGAGTGCCTGGGCCAAGACGAAGGAAAGCCTCCGCGCCGCGCTGCGGGTTGTGGTGCTGCCGAACCGTACTCCGCCGCGCGGCGGGTTTCAGAACCTCGGCTAACCCGGCAGCGGGATGATGACGCCCGGCAGGATTTCGATCTGGGTCGGCGCCGGGACGGGTGCGGGCACCGGCGGGACGGGCGGAACCGGGACGGCCGGAGGCGGAACCTCGACGGGTGCCGGGGTGGGGGCACCGGGCGGCGGGACAACCCCGCTGGTGCCGGTTCCCGTTCCGTCGCCGCTGGTTTGACCGGTCCACGTGGGCACACCGGCTTGGCCGCCGATCGGGTCGGGCCACGGGAAGTCTTCCCAATCGGTGTCTTCGAGGGCGCCGTCCATCGTGTCCTTCCAGATGTCGGACGGCAGACCCGAACCGTAGATCAGGCCGCCCCAGCTGTTGTTGATGGCGGTGGCATCGGCCTTGCCGATCCACACCGCCGTCGCCAGCGACGGCGTGTAGCCGACCATCCAGGCGTCCTTGTTCTCGCCGGTGTCCCCGAGCTGCGCCGTGCCGGTCTTCGCCGCGGACGGGCGTCCCCCCGCCAGCGCGTGGCCCCGCGAGTACGAGGCGATCGGCATCAGTGCCTGACTGATGTTGTCGGCCACCGCGGCATCGAGCCGGCGCTCACCCGGACTGGGCGCACGGTCCAGGAGCACGACGCCGTCGGCGGTCACCACCCGCTGCACGAAGTACGGCTGGTGGTAGATGCCCGACGCCGCGAGCGTCGCGTACGCGGACGCCATGTCGATCGGCCGCGACAGGTACTGGCCGAGGACGATGCCGCCCTCGGGTTCGCCGCCGTTCTCGCTGAGCGTCTTACCCTGCACCCCGGGAATGAACTCCGGGATCCCCGCCTTGTGGGCGGCGTCGGCGATGGCCTGCGGACCGTTGTCCAGCGACATCATCAACCGGTAGAAGCTCGTGTTCAGCGACCGCTTCGTCGCCTCGGCGATGGTGCACGTGCCGCAGGACTCGCCCTCCACGTTGCCGATCTGCACGCTGCCGACGGTCAGCGGTGCACTGCTGAACCGGGCGGAGAGGGGGATGCCCTGCTCCAGCGCCGCGGCCAGGCCGAACACCTTGAACGACGACCCCGTCTGCAGGGGCGCCTGGGCGTAGTCGAAGCCGGCGCCGTCCTCGCCGCCGTAGTACGCGCGCACACCGCCGGTGCGGGGATCGATCGACACGACGGCGGTCCGCAGCCCCGGATCCTCCCCTTCGAGGTTGTCGTGGACGGCCTCGATCGCGGACTCCTGCGCCCTCGGATCGATCGTGGTGGTGATCTGCAGTCCCTCGGTGTTGAGGGTCTGCTCGGAGATTCCCGCATCCGACAACTCGCGCAGCACCTGGTTGCGGATCAGGCCATCGGGGCCGGGCGCGGAGTTGGCGTCGGTGGGCCGGTTGGACGGGGCGGTGACCGGGAATTCGGCCGCACTGCGGTCCTGCTGACTGAGCACACTCATCGCGACCATGCCGTCGAGCACGTAGTTCCAGCGCGCCTGCAGCTGGTCGAGGTTGGCCTCGGGGTCGAGGTAGGACGGGCTCTGGATCACGGAGGCGAGCACCGCGCCCTCGGCCACCGACAGGTCGCCGACCGGCTTGTCGAAGTAGGCGCGCGACGCCGCCTCGATGCCGTACGCGCCGCGCCCGAAGTAGATGGTGTTCAGGTAGGCGGCGAGAATTTCGTCCTTGGACCACTCGCGGGCCATCTTGGTGGAGATCACGAGTTCGCGCATCTTGCGGTACACGTTGCGGTCCGCGCCGACCAGCACGTTCTTGACGTACTGCTGCGTGATCGTCGACCCGCCGCCCGCGCTTTCCTTGCCGAGGACGTTGTCGCGGGCGGCACGCATGAACCCGGTGACGGAGAAGCCGGGGTTGGAGTAGAAGTTGCGGTCCTCCGCCGACAGGACGGCGTCGCGGACGTGCTGGGGAATGGCGTCGAGCGCGATCTCGGTGCGGTTGCCCTCCGGCGGGATCACCTTGGTCAGCTCGGTGGTGCCGTCGGCGGCGAAGACGGTGGCCACCTGATTGGTCTTCATGTCCGACGGGCGCGGGACCTCGGCGCGGACGTAACTGACCAGGAACCCGACGAGCGGGACGACCAGCAGCAACGCGATCACAACCAGGCTGACCCGGCGGACCGTGCGCCACCGGTTGCGTTTCTTCTTCCCGTCCGGTGGTGGAGTGGTCGTGTCAGCCGAACCGTCGTCCACGGGCGGTGTGCCCCCCGGATCGGAGGCATGGTTGCCCGTCGCGTCGTTGCCAGAACTCACTTCCACACTCCCGGTCAGTTATCCGGTCACGGAGGATCATCGCACCCACCCGTACGTATGTTATGTGAATGGCCTCGAGTGTGACGCGCGCCGCGCTAACGCTCAGCAAATATCCATACCGACCGTACTGTTTCAGCGCACCCGATTCCGGGCGACGACCGCCAGCCCCGACAGCACCAGGCATCCGAGCAACACCAGCGCAGGGGTGACGCCGGGGTCGCCGCGGACGACCTCGACGACCGCGGCGATGAACGCCATCACCGTGAAGAACCCGAGGATGCCGATCAGAACCTCGAGCCGCTGCCGCTTCGCCACCGGATGCATGACCGACACCTTTCCCCTCGCCCCGCTCGACCGGCACCTTTCCCCTCGCTCCGCTCGACCGGCACCTTTCCCCTCGCTCCGCTCGACCGGCACCTTTCCCCTCGCTCCGCTCGACCGGCACCTTTCCCCTCGCTCCGCTCGACCGTTAACTCTTCACGCCGCCGGCCGTCAGGCCCGACACGATGCGACGCTGGAACAGCAGCACCATGATCACCAGCGGAATGGTGACGATCGTGCCCGCCGCCATGATCGCCGCGTACGGCACCACGTGCGGGTCGTTGCCGGAGAACCGGGCGATCGCGACCGTGACCGGTTCGGTGGCGTCGCTGGAGAGCTGGCTGGCGAGCAGGTACTCGTTGACGGTCGCGATGAACGCGAGGATGGCGGTGGTGAACAGGGCGGGCGCCGCCAGCGGCAACATCACCAGCCGGAACGCCTGACCGCGGCTGGCGCCGTCGATCCGCGCCGCCTCCTCGAGCTCCCAGGGAAGTTCCTTGAAGAACGACGTCAGCGTGTAGATGGTGAGCGGCAGGACGAACGAGATGTTCGGGATGATCATCGCCTGGTAGGTACCGATCCAGCCGATGTTCGTGAACAGCTGGAACAGCGGGGTGACGAGGGCGACGACGGGGAACATCGACGCGCCTAGCACGATGCCGACCACCACGTACTTGAACCGGAACTCGATGCGGGCCAGCGCGTAGGCGGTGAAGATGCCGACGGCGAGGGCGACGACGGTGGTGATACCGCCGATGATCATGCTGTTGACGACGGCCCGGGTGAAGTTGTTGCCGCTGCTCGTCGACAGGGCGTTCTGGAAGTTCTCGAGCGTGACGTGCGTGGGCCAGGGTGTGGTGTCGAACGTGTAGTCAGGGTCGCGGAACGCCGTCACCATCATCCAGTAGAACGGCGCGAGCCCCCAGACGAGGATGATCGCGACACCGATGTAGATGCGGGAGTTCTTGAAAGCGAACCGCTTCGGGCGGTTGCGGCGGACGGGCCTGCTCGGGAGTTCGAGCTCCGGGGCGCGATGGGTCACGACTTCGGCCCCTTTCGCTGGGCTTCCTGAGTCTCGACGGCGTTGGCGCCGAGAAATTTCACGAGGACGAACGCCACCGCGAAGATCAGGAGGAACGTGATGGTGGAAAGCGCGGACGCGCTGTTGAACCCTTGCCGCACCTGGTCGACCACGAGGATCGACACCGTCGTGGTGGCCGGGTTGCCGCCGGTCAGGATGGCGGGCAGGTCGTACATGCGCAGGGCGTCCATCGTGCGGAACAGGATCGCAACCATCAGCGCCGGCTTCACCAGCGGGAGCGTGATCTGCCGGAACCGCTGCCACGCCGAGGCGCCGTCGACCCGCGCCGCCTCGTACACGTCCTGCGGGATCATCTGCAGTCCGGCGAGGATCAGCAGGGCCATGAAGGGTGTGGTCTTCCAGACGTCCGAGATGATCACCGCGAACCGGGCGGGCCACGCGTCCGACGTCCACAGGATCTCGGTGCCGAGGAGGCGATTGGCGATGCCGTCGTAGGCGAAGATGAAGTACCAGAGCTTGGCGGTGACCGCGGTCGGGATGGCCCACGGGATCAGGACCGCCGCACGCAGCAGGGCGCGGCCCTTGAACGTCTTGCCCATGATGATCGCCATCCACAGGCCGATCGCGACCTCGAGGCCCACCGTGACGACGGTGAAGAACGCGGTGTTCCCGACGGCCGACCAGAACTGGGAGCCGAGCGTGCCGGGCGGGCACGCCACGGCCACCCCGCTCGGGGAGGTGCACTGTTGCAGAATCCAGTGCGTGTAGTTGGTGAATCCGGCCCAGCCGCCCTCGACGAACATGCCGGTCGACGGATCGAGTCCCGCGTCCTTCTGGAACGACATCACCACTGCCCGGATCACCGGGTAGCCGATGACGACGGCCAGCACGGCCAGCGTCGGCACGACGAACAGCCACGCGCGGCGACTGCTCAGCCCAAAGCGTCGCCTGTTCTCGCTCTTCTCACGCGAACCGCGGCCGGGGTCGTTATCCCCGGCCGCGGGACGGGCCGGCGCTCCACTGGTGGTCCCAGTCGGAACGGCCATGTTCACTCCTGTGCTCTACGAGCCTGCGGACTGGATGCCGGACTGCATGTCCGTGATCGCCTGATCCACCGACTTCTCACCCTTGATGGCAGCGTAGGCGTTGTCCTGCACGGCCTTCGACACAGCGGGGTAGAACGGCGTGACCGGACGGGGGACGGCGTTCTCGATCGACACCTTCAGCGTCGGCATGAACGGGTAGGCCGCGATGATCTCCGGGTCGTCGTACAGTGCGGCGCGGACCGGCGGCAGCGAGCCCATGGCGATGATCCGCTGCGCCTGCTCACCCTGCAGGAAGGTGAGGAAGTCGCGGGCCGTGGCCTTGTTCTCGGAGTACGCGCTGATGGCGGCGTTGTAGCCACCGAGGGTCGAGGCGCCGATGCCGTCCTTGCCGGGCAGCGGGGCGACCGCGAACTTGCCCTTGACCGCGGACGAATCCTTGTCGGCGGTGCCGTACACGTAGGGCCAGTTGCGCAGGAACAGCGCCTTGCCGTCCTCGAACGCCTTCTGGCTCTCGGGCTCCTTGAACGTGGTGTCCTGGGCCGGGATGTCACCGTTCTTGAAGTTGTCGACCAGCACCTGCAGGCCGGCGCGGGCCTCGGGGCTGTCGACGGTCGGCGTCTTGCCGTCCTCGCCGACGAACGAGCCGCCGTACGCGTTGATGACCTCGGCGGTGTTCACCGTCAGGCCCTCGTACGGTGCGAACTGACCGGCGTAGCAGTCGATGTTGTTGGTCTTCGCGACCTCACACGCGGCGGCCAGCTCGGCCCACGTCTTCGGTGCGGCGGGCAGCAGGTCGCTGCGGTAGTACAGCAGGCCGCCGTTGGTGTTCTTCGGCGCCGCGTACTGGGTGCCGTTGTAGGTGGCGCTGTCGACCGTGGCGGGGAGGATTCCGGTGTTGTCCACCGCGAACTCGCCGGTCAGCGGCTGCAGCCAGCCCTTGGCCGCGAACTCCGCGGTCCAGGGGACGTCGAGTGCGACGACGTCGTAGTCGGACTGCTTGGCCTGCAGGTGCTGGACCAGGTCGTCGTGCGCCTGATCGGCGTCGTTCGACTGCTCCTTGAACGTCACCTGCTCGTCCGGGTGCTCGGCGTTCCACGCGTCGATGATCTGGCGGACGACACCGGTCTCGGTGGTGTCCTTGCCCTCGACGTACATGATGGGTCCGCGACCGTCGAGGTTCTCCGACGTGGAGTCGCTGCCGCTGTCGCTCGAGCAAGCGGTGAGCGTGACCAGCGAGGCAGCGGTGGCAAACACCGCGGCGCGCCGGACCGCTCTCGAAATCTGAACCATGGAGTCTCCCCGTAGGTAGATGTGGATGAACCCGTTACCGGCACGACAGAACTCGCGGCACCGGCGCGGTGTCGGAACATACTGTGGCATGGAACACCGCAGAAGTCCGGCATTACCCCCGACCTGAATCGGTCAGGAACCGCTCCGGCCCCCGCCGGGTCAGCTCAGCCGGTAGCCCTCGGACGCCGAGAACAGGTGCACCTGGGACGGGTCGACGTGCAATTTCACCAGGTCACCCTTGCGGGGCGGGTTCCGCCAGTCGGCGCGGGCCACCAACTGCTGGGTCTCCCCGTTGACGGTGCTGCGGCCGTAGATGTAGGCGTCGGATCCGAGTTCCTCCACCACCGCGACCTCCATCGGGATGCCGGTGGTCGACAGTTCCAGGTGTTCGGGGCGGATCCCGACGACGACCTCGCGTTCGTCGGTATCCGCGCGCAGCTGCCGGGGCAGCGGAATGGTCGCGTCGCCGAGCAGGACCCCGTCGGGGGTGATCGGCAACGTGAAGAGGTTCATCGACGGTGATCCCATGAAGCCGGCGACGAACACGTTGGCCGGCCTGTTGTAGAGGTCGCGGGGCGACGCGCACTGCTGCAGCACCCCGTCCTTCAGCACCGCCACCCGGTCGCCCATCGTCATGGCCTCGACCTGGTCGTGTGTCACGTACACCATCGTCGTCTCGAGGCGACGCTGCAGCTGCGCGATCTGGGTGCGCGTCTGCACGCGGAGCTTGGCGTCGAGGTTGGACAGCGGCTCGTCCATCAGGAACACCTGCGGCTGCCGGACGATGGCACGTCCCATCGCGACACGCTGCCGCTGACCGCCGGACAGCGCCTTCGGCTTGCGGTCCAGGTACGGCTCGAGGTCGAGGAGTTTCGCCGTCTCCTCGACGCGCTTGCGGATGTCGTCCTTCGCGGCGCCGGCGAGCTTGAGCGCGAAACCCATGTTCTCGGCCACCGACATGTGCGGGTACAGCGCATAGTTCTGGAACACCATCGCGATGTCGCGTTCCTTGGGTTCCTGGGTGGTGACGTCGCGGTCGCCGATGAGGATCCGGCCGCTGTGGACGTCCTCGAGCCCGGCCAGCATCCGCAGCGACGTCGACTTGCCGCAGCCGGACGGGCCGACGAGGACCAGGAACTCACCGTCCTCGATCTTCAGGTCGAGCGTGTCGACGGCCGGTTTGTCCGAGCCGGGGAACAGGCAGGTGGCACCGTCATAGGTCACTGTGGCCATGAACGTCGAAGTCCCTTCTACCCGGCGCCGCGCACAGGTGCGTGAAAATGTACCTGTTGACGCACTTTCTCACTCACCGCTGGGTCGGTGGATGATCGGCTCGCGCAACCGCCGTCAGGCCTCCGCGCGCCGCCACCGCTGCCGATTCGGCCGAATTACGCTCGGTCCGAATCATGTTGGCGGCATTCATGTACAGGTTTCTCCACAGCTGGGGATGGATGTGTCGATGAATCGGGGCGGTGAATACCGTGTGAACACCACGAGTCGCCGGCGCAACCGCAGCGAGACCTCCTGCCGCATGGGGCGCTTCGCGCCCGTGCGCCTTTTTGGTTGCCCTAGCTACCAGAACGGCGCACGGGTGGCGGAGCCGCCTCGAACCGGTCCGGGCTGTCCACGACACCCGCGCTGCAGGCGGTCAGGCGGGGTTCGGCGCTGGTCGTGCGAACCCGGACCAGGTCGGTCCCGGCCGGGTGCCGGACCAGGACGTCGGTGTCGCCGTCCGGCCGCGGGGTCGCCGACAGCGGGATCACGTCGTCGAGTCCGAGCAGCGACCGCTCGACCCGGACGGTGTGCTCGGCGAACTGCAGCACCGGGTCGTCGGTGCACCGGCCGCGGTAGTGTTCGAGCACCACGCGTCCGTGATCATGTTCGGCGACAATGTGTTCCGCCGCCTCCGCGGTGACCCGGCCGTAGTAGATGCCCGACGGCAGGCACACCATGGTCGCGGCGAATCGGTCGCCGCCGACGTGCGTCGATTCCCACACCCGTCCGTCGCGGTGGCCGAGGCCGGTGACGACGGGGCGTCCGAACGACGCGCAGCACGCGTCCTTCTTGCCGTGAGTGCAGACGAGAAACAGCGATTCGGTGGGGTCGAGACGTTCCCCCACTCCGGGTGACAGGTCGAGGTCGAGGTCGAGCAGCTCCCGGTCGTCACGCACCAGCAGTCGCTCCGCCCAGCCGTCGGCTCGTCCGGGACGCACGAGGTAGACATGACGTCCGGCGGCGACGTCGCGGCGCTCCCGGGTGCGGATCAGCACCGGACGCACCCCCGCGTCGGCGCACCGGGCGGCGAGTGCGTCGCCGAGGACCGGGTCGAGCCGACTCTGCCGGAGCCGGTCGCGTCCCCAGGGTCCGGGTTGCTCGATCAGCAGCCAGCCGCGCACCCGGGGCGCGGTGCCGCACAGCGGCTCTTGGAGTGACCGGGAGAGCGCCGCGCAGGCCGGTGGCGTCCACCCCTCGGGCGACATCGTCGTCTGCACGCTCACTCAACAGACTGTATAAGGTTAGGTTCACCTATCTTCTACCCCCTTCGAGATCGAGGTCCAGGATGCGTTCTGCCACGTGCTCCCCGAATGTCACCGACGTCCAATGGCAGGAGATCGTCGACGCCCTCACGCGACGAGAATTCGGAGCCGGGCTGGGAGCAGCCGCACTGGCCGCGCTCACCGCCGCCTGCGCGCGACCCGACGCGGCAACGGGCAGCGACAGCGGCGCCCAGCGCACCGTCACCCACGCCATGGGCACGACGACGGTGAGCAACCGGCCCAGTCGCATCGTCGCCCTCGACAGCCTGCCCATCGACACCGTCGTCACGCTCGGGAAGACCCCGGTAGGCGCTGCTCAGGCCGGTTCCGCCGACGCGCTGCCCGCCTACCTGGGCGGCGGACTGGACAGCACCACCGTCGTCGGGTCGATCGCCGAACCGAACCTCGAGGCGATCGCCGCGCTGCAGCCCGACCTCATCCTCAGCAGCAAGCAGCGGCACGGCGACCTGTACGACGCGCTGTCCGCGATCGCGCCGACCGTGTTCTCCGTGTCGCCGGCGGTCGACTGGCAGGGGACGCTGCGGTTGTTCGCCGAGGCCATGGGTGAGACGGACGCAGCCGAGCAGAAGCTGTCGGCGTTCCATGCCCGCGCCGCCGCGTTGACCGAAACCAGCCGGGGCCGCACCGCGCACGTCATCCGCGTGATGGACGACGGCCTGCGCCTGCACGGGCCCGGCACGTTCTCCGGTTCCGTGCTGACCGCGGCCGGCTACACCATCACCGGGCAGCCGTGGGACGCGAAGAACGACATGTCCGAGATCTCGCTCGAGAACGTCGCCCAGATCGACTCCGACATCGCGTTCGTCGCCAACACGTCCGCACCGGGTGAACTGGGGATCGACTCCGTACTCATCGGGCAGATGGGGCCGTCACGACGCGACGGCGTCCGCCAGACCGACTACCGGGTGTGGATCACCGGCATCGGCCTCACTGGCGCAAACCTGATCCTCGACGACCTCGAGCGGCTGTAGGCGGCTCCGCCGCCCGTGCGCCTTTCTGGTAGCGCCGACGACCAGAAAGGCGCACGGGGGCTAGCCTGCCTGGGTGAGTTCCGACAAGATGCTGACCCGCATCGGTGGGCTCCTCCGGCAGGCGGAATCCACCGACAACCCGCACGAGGGCGAGGCCTTCATGGCCGCCGCCCAGCGCCTCGCCACCGCCTCCTCGATCGACCTCGCCGTGGCGCGCGCCCACGCGGCAGGCCGGGAGAAGCGCGCCACTCCCACGCAGCGCCTGATCACGATCGGTGAACCGGGCAAGAAGGGCCTCCGCACGTACGCGCAGCTGTTCCTGGTGATCGCCGCCGCCAACGACGTCCAGTGCGACATCGCCCAGACGTCGGCCGTCATCTACGCGTACGGGTTCGCCGGCGACATCGACGTCTGCGAAGCCCTGTACGCGAGCCTGCTGATCCAGATGGTCCGGGCATCCGACGGCTACATCAAGTCGGGGGAGTACCGCAGCGAGACGACGGTGCGGACGCAGGTCGAGAAGCGCGGGCGCCGCCGGGTCGCGACACGGGTGCGACGGCCCGTCGCCGGTGTCACCGCCCGGTTGAACTTCCAGCTCGCCTACGCCGCGCGGATCGGGCAGCGCCTCGCCGACGCCAAGAAGGAGGCCGAGGAGCAGGCGGTGTCCGTGCCGGAGTCGTCGGCGGAGACGGCGCTGGTCCTGCGTGACAAACAGCTCGAGCTGAAGGACTACTACTCGGAGAACTCGCAGGCCCGCGGCACGTGGCGCGGAGGGCGGGCGTCCGCAGGACATTCGTCGAGCGCCCGCCGGGCCGGCGACCGCGCCGCCCGGACCGCCCGCCTGAGCAACTCACCCGAACTGTCGACCGCCCGCAAGCAGATCCCGTCGTGAAGCGGCCCCGCGACACTCAGCGGACCGCCGTGTACGACGCGGAAGCCCTCGTGCGCACCATGTTCGACCGCGCCGACGAGCGCGGGCTGCGCGTCGTGGACGTGATGGGGTCGCAGGTGACGCTGCCGGTGGAACGCAAGTTCGCGTCGATCGACTCGGTGCAGGATTACGTGGACCGGGTGCTCGCCCTGAACTGGGTGCGATCCACCTGGACGCGGGCGGCCACCCCGGTTCACGTCCGCGCGCGGTCGGGCAACAAGGCCGCCCACTACGAAAGCGATTGCGCGACAATCGCAGTACCCGAGCATCGGAACGGCAACGCCTGGGCGTTCCGCGAACTGGTGGTGCTCCACGAGGTCGCCCATCACCTCGATCCGTCCGACCCCGACTACCCGACGGTCGCCCCGCACGGACCGGAGTACGTGGACCGCTACCTCACCCTGGTCGGGGAGATCATCGGCCCCGAGGCGGCATTCGTCCTGCGCACCATGCTCCTCGCGGGCGGGGTGCGGCTGAACTGAGTTGCCTCAGGCGCGGGGGCGCAGCCGAACGAAACGGATTTCACGGCCCGCCGCCCGGAAGTCCGCCGCGCTGCCGTCGACGTCGAAGCCCATGCCTTTGGCGATCCGCAGTCCGAGTTTCGGATGCTCCGCCGCGTAATGCGCCATGAAGTCCGCACCGGTCTCGGAATCGAGGAATTCGGCTGTCACCGAGAGTCGCCGGAGGCCCACCTGAATCTTCGCGCTCGGTTGTGCACGCAGGTTCCGGTACCAATCGGACTTGGGACCGAACCCGGCGGCCAGCACGTACCCGTCGCCGACGGCGTCGTGGTTGACCACCTCGAGCACGACCTGCCGCCGGACGCCGGTCTTGCGCCCCACGTGTTCGAGGAGCAGGAATCGGCCACCGAGGAGAAAGCCGAGGTGGACGCGGTAGAGGTAGATCGGCGCGCGGAAGAACGTCCGCCGGATCCCGGTCGGCGGGTCAGGCCTCTGCGTGACCTTCACACACCCAGTCTTCCACGTCCGCCATGTGGTCGGGCGGTGATGCGTCCTCATCCGTTTCGGAGTCAATGGGCGGAAGACGCGCCGACAACCGGGTGAATGTACCGCTTGGCGTATCTGGGGCGCCGGACGGTACATTCGCCCGCTCAAATCGCCCGCTCGGCGGGTTCGTTGTGCGCCCGACCGTCGCGCGAGCACTATGGATCGGGAAGGCCCAACGTCTACTCCGAGGAGCCACGAATGACTCGTCCAGTTCGCATCGGTGTCCAGCTTCAGCCGCAGCACGCGCCCGACTACGGGCTGATCCGCGACGCGGTGCTGCGGGCCGAGGACGCCGGCGTCGACATCGTCTTCAACTGGGACCACTTCTATCCGCTGTACGGCGATCCGGCCGGCGCCCACTTCGAGTGCTGGACGATGCTCGGGGCGTTCGCCGAGCAGACGGAGCGAGTGGAGATCGGTGCGCTCGTCACGTGTGCCGGCTACCGGAACCCGGATCTGCTCGCCGACATGGCCCGGACCGTCGACCACATCAGCGGCGGACGGCTGATCCTGGGCATCGGCTCGGGCTGGTTCGAGCGCGACTACGACGAGTACGGCTACGAATTCGGCACCGCGGGGTCGCGGCTGAACCTGCTCGCCGAGTACCTTCCGCGGATCACCGCCCGGTTCGCCAAGCTGGAACCCGCACCCACCCGGCACATTCCGATCCTCATCGGCGGCGGCGGCGAGAAGAAGACGCTGCCGCTGGTCGGGCAGTACGGCGACATCTGGCACAGCTTCAGCGACATGGACACGTACAAACGTAAGTCGGGGATCCTCGCCGGATACGCACGGGATGCCGGACGCAGCCCCGACAGCATCCAGCACTCCACGTCGTGGCCGGGTGTCGACGACGCGGCAGCCCATGTCGACGCCGGCGTCACCCTGTTCACCGTGGGCGTGGGTGGTCCCGACTACGACCTCGGCACTCTGAAGGAGGCGATCGCCTGGCGTGACGAGAACACTCCGCCACCGCTGTCGGGCCTGGCGTAGGCGCTTCGCGCCCGTGAGTGGTTAACGAGTCTCTGCACTCGTCAACCACGCACGGGCGGCGGAGCCGCCTACAGCCGTTCGAGGACCATCGCCATGCCCTGTCCGCCTCCGACGCACATGGTTTCGAGGCCGAACTGCTTGTCGTGGGTGGTCAGGTTGTTGAGCAGGGTCGCGGTGATGCGGGCACCGGTCATGCCGAACGGGTGACCGAGGGCGATCGCGCCGCCGGAGACGTTCAGCTTGTCCTCGTCGATGTTCAGCTCCCGCGCCGACCCGATCACCTGCACGGCGAACGCCTCGTTGATCTCGACGAGGTCGATGTCGGAGATGCCCAGTCCCGCGATGGCGAGGGCACGCTTGGACGCCTCGATCGGGCCGAGGCCCATGATCTCCGGCGACAAACCGGACACCCCGGTGGACACGATCCGGGCCAGCGGGGTCAGCCCCAGTTCCTTGGCCTTGGTGTCGGACATGATCACCAGGGCGGCGGCGCCGTCGTTGAGCGGGCACGCGTTGCCGGCGGTGACGGTGCCATCCGGGCGGAACACGGGCCCCAGCTGGCTGACGGCCTCGTAGGTGGTGCCGGCGCGGGGGCCGTCGTCGGTGGACACGACGGTGCCGTCGGGCAGGGTCACCGGGGTGATCTCCCGCTCGAAGAAGCCGGCGCCTATGGCCTCCTCGGCGCGGTTCTGCGAGCGCACCGCCCACCGGTCCTGCTCTTCGCGGGTGATGCCGGTGATCTGCGCGACGTTCTCGGCGGTCTGGCCCATCGCGATGTAGGTGTCGGGGACCAGACCTTCCTCACGCGGGTCGACCCACTGCTGGCCGCCCTGGGCGAGCTTCTCGGTGCGGATCTGCGCGTCGGCGTACAGCGGGTTCTGGGTGTCGGGCAGCGAGTCGGAGTTGCCCGCGGTGAACCGGGACACGGTCTCGACACCGGCGGAGATGAACACGTCGCCCTCACCGGCCTTGATCGCGTGCAGTGCCATGCGGGTGGTCTGCAGCGACGACGAACAGTACCGGGTGATGGTGGTACCGGGAATGAAGTCGTAGCCCAGCTGGACCGCGACGTTGCGGCCCATGTTGAAACCCTGCTCGCCGCCGGGCAGGCCGCAGCCCAGGATCAGGTCGTTGATGTCGGTGGGGTCGAGCGCGGGCACCTTGTCGAGTGCTGCCTGGACCATCTGCGCGGCGAGGTCGTCGGGGCGCATGCCCTTGAGCGATCCCTTCATGGCGCGACCGATCGGGGAACGGGCGATGGAGACGATGACGGCCTCGGGCATGAGTAACTCCTACCGATTGACGTGGTGGACGGCAGTCGGTGCGGACCTGCAGCCCCTCAGTTCTAAGCATGTGCTTATTTTCTAAGCGTTTGCATATATTGACCACGCCCGCGGCACGGTGTCAACCCCCGGACGGTCGCGATTGTGCTCAACCGACAACGAACCGCCCGAACTCGAGCCCCCGAGGCCGTTTCTTGCACGAAAACCCCTCGATAGTGTTGTGGATCACACCACAACGAAAGGGCGGACGAAATCGTGTCGCACATCGGGTATTTCGCTTGGGACCTCGCCACACAGCGTGCTGACGCGCCGTGCCTGCGCGACGACCGACTCGAACTGACGTACCGGCAGTTCGCGGAGCGGGTCGACGCCTTCGCCGCACAGTTGTCCGAGAACGGTGTCGGACGTGGCGACGTCGTCGCGATCATGCTGCCGAACCGGGCGGAACTGCTCATCGCCCTGATGGCCTCCTGGCGGATCGGCGCGGCCGCGACCCCGGTCAATCCGACGTTCACCGCAAGCGAGGCGGAGTACCAGATCGACGACGCCACAGCGATTCTCGTCGTCAACGAGGGACCCGACGCACCGACCGGCGGCCGTCCGGCGATCGCCGTCGACGACATGGCGACGATCCCCGACCCCGCCTGGGCACCGGGCACCACCGCCGGCGGAGACGACCTCGCCCTGCTGATCTATACGTCCGGGTCGACCGGACATCCCAAGGGCGTCATGCTCACCCACGACAACCTGCAGTTCATGAGCTCGTCGATGGTGCAGCATTTCTCGTTGACCGCCGACGACCACTGCCTCCTGATCCTGCCGCTGTTCCACGTCAACGCGATCTGCGTCAGCTTCCTGAGCCCGATGCTCGCCGGCGGTCAGCTGAGCGTCACCGGACGCTTCTCACCGGCTCGGTTCTTCGACGACGTCGCCCGCCTGCGGCCGACGTACTTCTCCGCGGTTCCGACCATCTACGCGCTTCTGGTCTCCCAGGACACCGTCGGCGACACCTCCTCGCTGCGGTTCGCGGTCTGCGGGGCCGCCCCGATCTCCAAGGAACTTCTCGACCACGCCGAGCGGCGTTTCGGGCTCGTCATCGTCGAGGGCTACGGGCTGACGGAGGGCACGTGCGCGTCCGCGTGCAATCCGCCTGCCGGCGTTCGCAAGCTGGGCACCGTCGGCCCCGCGCTGCCGGGGCAGACCATCGCGATCGTCGACGAGTCCGGGGCACCGGTGCCTGCGGGGACGGTCGGCGAGGTGGTGATCCGGGGCGCGAACGTGATGCGCGGCTACCTCGGCCGCCCCGAGGAAACGGAACGGACCGTCGTCGACGGCTGGCTCCACACCGGCGACGTCGGCCGACTCGACGACGACGGCTACCTCACCCTCGTCGACCGCATCAAGGACATGATCATCCGCGGTGGGGAGAACATCTACCCCAAGGAGATCGAGAACGCTCTCGCCACCCACGACGACGTCCTCGAGGCGGCCGTGATCGGTGCCCCGCACGACGTGTACGGCGAAGTGCCGGTCGCATACGTGGTCACGTACCCGGACACCGCCGTCACCCACGATGTCCTGGCCGAGCACCTGAGTAGCCGGCTCACGAAAGTCAAACTGCCGGTGGCCATTCACATCGTCGACGCGCTGCCCCGCAACCCTGTCGGCAAGATCGACAAGCCGGGACTGCGGAGTCGCCACCGGCCTGCCGCCGTCAGCTGATCCAGTAACACCCCACACCTCGGGACGCACCCGAGGCGATGCCCCCTACCCTCAGGAGCCTCCCATGGGATTCAAGACCGGGAACTTCCCCGAAGTCGACCCCGCCACCTTCCTCGATCTTCCGTTCCGCGACCGCCTGCGCGCCATGTCGACCCATTGGGTCGACTACGGCTTCGGAACCCCGAAGATGGTGCACACCATCTACATTCTGAAACTGCTCGTCCTCTATCTCGGCATCGGACTGTCGCTCGCGACATTCACGTCCGGCCTGAACGTCCTCGACGTCGGCGCCTGGTGGAACCAGCCGATCGTCTACCAGAAGCTGATCCTGTGGACGGTGCTGCTCGAATCGGTGGGTCTCGCCGGTTCGTGGGGTCCGCTCGCCGGGCACTTCAAGCCGATGACCGGCGGCATCCTGTACTGGCTGCGCCCCGGGACCATCCGGCTCCCACCGTGGCCGGGCAAGGTGCCGTTCACCTCGGGCGACACCCGCACCGTCGGCGACGTCCTGATCTACGCGGCGTTACTGCTCAACATCATTGTGGCGCTGATACTTCCGGGAGTACACACGTCGTCGATCGACGCGGCCATCACCGACAACTCCGGACTCGTCCGCCCCGCGGTGCTGTTTCCCCTGATCCCGCTGCTGGTGCTGATCGGTCTGCGCGACAAGGTCATCTTCATCGCGGCTCGCAGCGAGCAGTACCTGCCCGCGATCGTCTTCTTCGGGGTCCTGCCGTTCGTCGACATGATCATCGCGCTGAAGCTGCTGATCGTCTCGGTGTGGGTCGGGGCGGGCGTCTCCAAGCTCGGGCACCACTTCTCGATGGTGGTGCCGCCGATGCTGAGCAACACCCCGTGGATGCCGTTCAAGAAGATCAAGCGCGCGCACTACCGCAACTTCCCCGAGGACCTGCGGCCGTCGATCGTCGCCGGTGGTGTCGCCCATGTGCTCGGGACGGTCGTGGAGGTGGTGACCCCGCTGGTGCTGCTGTTCTCCACCAACCGCACGCTGACGCTGCTCGCAGTCGCGCTGATGGTCGCGTTCCACCTGTTCATCCTGTCCACGTTCCCGCTGGCGGTGCCGCTCGAGTGGAACCTGCTGTTCGCCTACGCGTCGATCTTCCTGTTCCTCGGATTTCCCGCCTGGGACGGGTACGGCGTGGCCGACATGTCCTCGGTGTGGCTGACCGCGGTGATCGTCGCCGCCCTGGTGTTCTTCCCGATCCTCGGCAACCTGCGCCCCGACCTCGTCTCGTTCCTGCCGTCGATGCGTCAGTACGCCGGCAACTGGGCGTCCGCCACCTGGGCCTTCGCACCGGGCGCCGAGGAGAAGCTCGACGAGCACATCATCCGTCCCACCAAGAACACGCGCACCCAGCTG
The DNA here is from genome assembly GCF_011603105.1 of Rhodococcus sp. A14. NCBI lineage: Bacteria > Bacillati > Actinomycetota > Actinomycetes > Mycobacteriales > Nocardiaceae > Rhodococcus > Rhodococcus sp. A14. The sequence continues at coordinate 23,283 of NZ_JAAOQS010000010.1, forward strand.
CTCGCCACCTACCCGCCGGAGGTCGCGGACGTGGTGATGCACCAACTGCTCGGCTGGCGGTCGATGCACAGCCAGGGGCGGGCGTTGTTCTCGCTGATGATGCGCCACCTCGGCGACGACATCGACACCTACTCGCTGCGCGAGGCGGAGTTCAGCTGCAACTCGCTGGTGGCATTCAACTTCGGTGACGGTCACCTGCACAACGAGTTCCTGATTGCGGCACTCCAGCGGCGCTGCAACTTCGCTCCTGGCGAGTTCGTCGTCGCGTGGATCGAATCGCAGCCCATCCACAGGGGCACTCAGCAGTACAAGGTGATCGACGCCGCCCTCGGCGTCATCGAGCGGGGAACCTACAAGGTGTCCGACGCTATCAACGAGCAGCCGTGGCTGCCGAACGGTCCCATTCCGTTCGACGTGCAGTGGACACTGGAAGGAGACGGCTCGAACGTGCGGACGCGGGAGGCGAGGATGCAGGAGACAGATCTGGTGGTGCGGCCGTGACCACCGCAGTCGTGGTCGGCAGCGGGCCCAACGGGCTCGCTGCCGCGGTCCACCTCGCCCGGCACGGCGTCGACGTCCAGGTCCTCGAGGCCGCCGACACCATCGGCGGCGGCACCCGCTCCGGCGAACTCACGGTCCCGGGACTGCTGCACGACGAGTGCTCGGCGTTCCACCCGATGGGTGCCGGGTCGCCGTATCTGCAGACGCTCGACCTCGGCCGGTACGGGTTGACGTGGAAGTGGCCGGAGATCGACTGCGCCCACCCCCTCGACTCCGGTGAGGCGGGGTTGCTGCACCGCTCGATCGCGGCCACCGCCGCCGGACTCGGCGAGGACGGCGCGCGCTGGCAGCGCATGTTCGGCGGACTCGCCGACGGATTCGACGACCTCGCCGCCGACCTCATGCGTCCGATCGCGAACGTGCCCCGGCACCCGCTGCGGCTCGCCAGCTTCGGACCCCGGGCCCTGCTGCCGGCCGCGGTGACGGCCCGCTGGTGGCGCACCGACAAGGCCCGCGCACTGTTCGGCGGTGCCGCCGCGCACGCCTACTACCGCCTGGACCGGCCCGCGACGTCCGCGGTCGGGATGATGATCGTCGCCGCCGGGCACCGCTACGGCTGGCCGGTCGCCGAGGGCGGATCGCAGTCGATCACCGGCGCACTCGCCGCCCTGCTCACCGACCGGGGCGGCAAGATCACCACCGGTGTCCACGTCCGCGATTGGAACGAACTTCCGCCCGCCGACGTCGTCCTGCTGGACGTCGCGCCGTCCGCCGCGCTCGGCATCCTGGGCGCTCGCCTGCCCGACCGGGTGGCCCGTGCGTACCGGCGGTTCAAGCACGCGCCCGCCGCCTTCAAGGTCGACTTCGCCATCCAGGGCGGGGTGCCGTGGGCCGATCCCGAATGTGGACGCGCCGGGACCGTCCACCTGGGTGGCAGCTTCGCCGAGATCGCGGCCGCCGAACGCGACGTCGCTGCGGGCCGGATGCCGGGGCGGCCGTTCGTCCTCCTCGGTCAGCAATACCTCGCCGATCGCAGTCGTTCGAACGGCGATCTGCATCCGCTGTACGCGTACGCCCATGTCCCGCACGGCTACACAGGCGACGCGACGGAGGCGATCACCGCGCAGATCGAACGGTTCGCCCCTGGCTTCCGGGACCGCATCGTCGCCACGGTGAGTAGCGGACCGGCGCGTCTGGCCGCGTCGAATCCCAATTACGTCGGCGGCGACATCATCGGCGGGGCCAACACCGAAACCCAGGTGGTGCTGCGGCCGCGCATCGCCCTCGACCCGTACAGCACCGGGGTACCGGGAACCTACCTGTGTTCGGCATCGACGCCGCCCGGCGCCGGGGCACACGGCATGTGTGGGTACAACGCGGCGCAATCGGCCCTGCGCTATCTGCGGAAGGGCGGAGGGGACGTGCTGTGAGCAGTCCCGCCCCCGGCGACCGCGGCGCCGGTGCCAGGCGCCGCATGGCGCGGGTGCCCGCGATGGCGGAAGCCGAGGTCCTCGACATCGTCGCCGGTATCGCCCGGAAACTCGATGTGCGGCAAGCGGAGATCACCCGCTCGATGAGCGCGCTGCTCGCGCACGAGATCGACCAACTCGACGAAGACCCGCAACTCGTCGAACTGCTCGAGGCGAGCGTGAACGGCAACGTCTCGACGATCGTGCACGTCCTCGCCAACGACATTCCCGTCGATCACCTGCAGCCCACCACCGCCGCCGTGGAGTACGCGCTGCGGCTGGCCCAACGCGACGTGTCGTCGAACTCGCTGGTCCGCGCGTACCACATGGGCCAGGACGACCTGATCAAGATCTGCTACGACGAGGTCAGCTCCCTCCAATTGTCCGGACCGCTGACCCTCGCTGTGCTCAAACACATTTCGGAGGTCGTGTACAGCTACATCGACTGGATCACGCTGTACGTGTTCGACGCCTACGAGCAGGAACGGCGGCGCTGGCTGGGTGCCCGCGGCAACGTCCACTCGTCGACCATCCACACCCTCCTCACCGGAACGGGCGACGACGGGTCCGCGTTCGAGACCGAAACGCACTACCGGCTCGAGCAGACGCACGTCGCGATGATTCTGTGGTCCACCGGTCCCGACACCGAGGCGAGCCTCAACACCCTCGACCACTACGTGCGGGATCTCGCCCGCCACCTCGCCACCGACTCCGCACCCATCGTCACCGCCATCGACCGCCGAACCCTGTGGGCCTGGCTCCCTTTCGGCCTCCGGAAACCCGTCCTCGACACCACCGAACTCGCCGCAACCCTGCCCGCGAACCCGGGCATCCGGACCGCGATCGGACTGCCCGCAACCGGGGTCGCGGGATTCCGGCGGTCACACGAACAGGCCCGCGCCGCCTACTCCGTCGCCACCGTGCCCAACACCCCGGCCCGGCCGATCGTCGGCTTCGGCGACCGCGGCGTCGCCGTCGTCTCCCTCCTCGCCGAGAACCTGGACTCCACCCGGGCGTGGGTGTGGGAGGTCCTCGGCCCGCTCGCGGAGAACACCGACCAGGCCGCGACACTGCGGACCACGCTGAGCACCTACTTCGCGACCGGCGAGAGCCACCTCCACACCGCCCAGCAGATGAACCTGCACCGCAACACCGTCAAATACCGCATCACCAAAGCCCTCGGCGAGCCCGCCACCGGCACCCACAGCAAGCTGGATCTCGCTCTCGCCCTGCAGGTGTGCGAGTTCCTGGGTCCGACGGTGCTGAAGTAGGCCCTCCGGGCTTGTGCGCCTTTCTGGTTGTTCCAGCTACCAGAAAGGCGCACGGGCGGCGGAGCCGCCTACGCCCGCCCGAGGATCGCCTGCAGGTCGGCGGAGGGGGAGAGCGTGCCGTACTCGTGGGTGCGGTCGGGGCCGAGGCGGGCGTCGACGAATGCGTCCGCTACCGAAGCAGGGGAGAACCGAACCAGCAGCGACGCCTGCAGTGCGAGGGCCATCGATTCGACGACGGTGCGGGCGCGCAACTGTGCGCGGGCCGGGTCCTCGGTGGCGAGTTCGCCGAGCTGACGACGGACCCGGTCGAGGTGCTCGTCGAGCACCACGCTGCTGCCGCGGGCCAGGTTCACCTCGGCGTCGAATGCGGCGACGCTGTCGGGTTCGCGGGTCATCGCGCGCAGGACGTCGAGGGCGATGACGTTGCCCGACCCCTCCCACACGGCCATGACGGGCTGCTCGCGGTAGCGGCGGGCGAGCGGGAAGTCCTCGGTGTAACCGTTGCCGCCCAGGCATTCCAGCGCCTCGTAGGCGTGGTGCGGGCCGCGCTTGCAGATCCAGTACTTCGCGACCGCGGTCGCGAGCCGGCGGAAGCTGCGTTCCTGCTCGTTCGCGTCGTCGTCGTGTGCCCGGGCGAGGCGCAGCGCGGTGACGGTGGCCGCCTCCGACTCCAGCGCCAGGTCGGCCAGCACCGACGTCATGGCCGGCTGATCGGCCAGGACCTTCCCGAACGCCGAGCGGTGGCGGGCGTGCCACACTGCCTCGGCGACGGACTGCCGCATGCCCGCGGTGCTGCCGAGCACGCAGTCGAGGCGGGTGCGCGCGACCATCTCGATGATGGTGCGGACGCCGCGTCCCGGTTCACCGACCATGACGCCGACGGTGCCGTCGAGTTCGATCTCGGACGACGCGTTGGACTTGTTGCCCAGCTTGTTCTTCAGCCGCTGGATGCGGAAGACGTTGCGGGTGCCGTCCGGGAGGATGCGCGGCAGCAGGAAGCACGAGAGGCCCTCGCCGCCCGCGCCTTCCGCCTGCGCGAGCACGAGGAACGCGTCGGACATCGGCGCGGAGCAGAACCACTTGTGTCCGGTCAGCAGGTAGTCGGCGCCGGGACCGCCGCGTCCGGCGGGTGTCGCGACGGTGGTGTTGGCCCGGACGTCGGAGCCACCCTGCTTCTCCGTCATGGACATGCCGAAGATCGCGGACGCCTTGCCGGGTGCGTCGAGTTCGGGGGTGTAGCTGCGGGACAGCGCGCGCGGCTTCCAGATCGCGGCGACGTCGGGTTGCAGGTCGAGGGAGGGGATGACGGCGTTGGTCATCGAGATCGGGCAGGAGTGTCCGGGTTCGATCTGCGCGAACATCATGAATGCCGCTGCGCGAGCGACATTCGCACCGGGCTTCGGGTCGGCCCACGCCGACGTGTGCGCCCCGTGCGCGACGGCCGCGGAGATGATCCGGTGGTACGCGGGGTGGTATTCGACCTCGTCGATCCGGTTGCCCCAGCGGTCGAACGTCTTCAGTTCGGGGATGATCGTGTTGGCGAGTTCGGCGTCGTGCTGGAACGTGGCGCTGCCGACGAGTGCGCCGATGTCGGTGAGTTCGCCGGTGGCCCAGTCGGCGTCGTGGCGGCGCACGCCCTCGGCCAGCACCGTGTCGAGGGTGAACTCGTTGACGTCGGTGCGGGGCACCGACTGGTTGAGCACGGTGTGCGTCCGGTGGGGTGCGGGATGGGTGATATTCGTTTCGGAAAAAGTAGTCATGACAGTGTCTTTCGTGAGTCAGCTCGCGGAGCGGATCAGGTGCTTCTGGATCTTGCCGGTGAGGGTGCGGGGCAACACGGTGGCGAACACGTAGTCGCGGGGAATCTTGTAGCGCGCCAGCTTGTCCGACAGGTAGTCGCGGATGTCGTCGGCACCCACGACGTCCGGTTCACGCCACACGACGTGCGCGACGACGGTCTCGCCCCACTCGGGGTGCGGCCGGCCCACCACCGCGACATCCACGACGTCGGGATGGCCGGAGATGGCGTCCTCCACCTCCTTGGAATAGACGTTCTCGCCGCCGGTGATGATCATGTCTTTCGCCCGGTCGACGATGAAGAGGTAGCCGTCGTCGTCCCGGCGTGCGAGATCGCCTGTGCGGTACCAGCCGCCGTCGGCGAACACGGCTGCGGTGGCGTCGGGATCGTCGAGGTACCCCTGCATCACGGTCTCGGTGCGCAGCCAGATCTCGCCGATCTCCCCGGCGGGCACGTCGACGCCGTCGGGCCCGGCCAGGCGCATGTCGACGCCGGCGAGCGCCGCCCGGCCGATCGAGCCGGCCTTCGCGAGCTGTTCCTCCGGGTAGAGGACGGCCCCGACGGGACCGGTCTCCGTCATCCCGTACACCTGGTAGAAGCGGGTGGTCCGGTACGACTCGACGAGAGTCGGCGCGCCACATCGGCGCCGATAGGTCCGCCGCCGTAGAGCCAGGCCCGGACGCTGGACAGGTCGTAGTCGGCGAAGTTTCGTACCGCATTCAGCGCCGTGGTGTAGATGACCGGCGGCCCGAAGCACAGCGTGATGCGTTGCTGCTGTACCGCTTCCAGGAAGTGGACGGGATGGTATTCGCGGACGAGCACGACGGTGCCGCCCATGTACAGCGTCGCCATCAGCCAGTTGTTGAGCGGCGACGCGTGCCAGATCGGGACGGCCATCAGCAGTCGCTCGTCGCGGGTGATCGACAGACCGAGGGCTGCCGTGGTCGCCACGAGCACGACGTTGCGATGACTGTGCACGCAACCCTTGGGCGCGCCGGTGGTGCCGGACGTGTAGAGGATTTCCGCGGGGTCGTTCTCGTCCGGCTCGATGCCGTCGATGCCGTCCAGGTCCGCGATCGCGTCGTCGAAGAAGGCGTGGCCCTCCACGGCGGTGTCGGTGGACAGCAGCTGCACCGGCGTCTCGAGTCGCTCGATGACGGGTGCGAGGTCGCCGTCGAAGACGCATACCTTCACCTGCGCGTGCCGCAGGATGTAGTCGACCTCGGGTGCCTGCATCTTGTGGTTGACCGGCACCACCACCGCGCCGATGCGCCAGGCGCCGAGCATCGCGTAGACGAAGCCGGGGGTGTTGAAACACATCAGAGCGACGCGGTCGCCGTGCCCGACCCCCAGTTTCCGTAGCAGGGCGGCGGCGTGGCGGCTGCCGTCCTGCACGGAACCATACGTATGGTCGCGACCCTGAAAATGGAGAAAGGCCTTGTCGGGCGTCTTCCGGACGTTGCTGTCGAATACGCGAACGATGTTCATCGCGCTCCTTGGAGGAGAGAAGGTCAGTCGATGGAGGTGTTGCGGACGGTCTCGGGGATCTGCAGGTTCGCGAAGATGACGGCGACGGCCTCCTCGAGCGAGTAGCCGAAGCTCTCACCGGTGGCGGTCTTCTGGATCACGAGGCCGAAGATCGCCGACCAGAACGCCTTCGATTCGACGTCGATGCCGGCGCGCAGTTTCCAGCCGGTGCGTATCAGGGTGCGGATCAGCGCGTCCTCGCCCGAGGAGTGCAGGGTGCGGAGGGTGTCGGTGATGAGGTCGCGCAGTTCGCCGCGGCGTCCCGTCATCAGCATCGCCGAGGTGAAGAGTTCGACGCTGGGCGCGCCGGGCCCGAGCAGGGAGCCGACGAGCTTCTCCGTGTAGTCGCCGACGGTCTCCGCGGTGGCCGCATCGTCCTCGGCCCGTTTGCCGGCACGCAGGACGGCAGCGCACGCGACCTCGACAAAGAGCCGCTCCTTGGAACCGTAGTAATAGGTCACCTGGTTGGGGTGGGCCCCCGCGGCGGCGCAGATCTGCGTGATGGGGACGCCCTCGCCGTGCTCGAGAAAGAGTTCGGTGGCGGCGGTGAACAGGGCGTCGCGGGTCTGGCGACCGGACTCCCTACTGGCACGCGCTGCTCGGCCCGTCTGCGACACCATGACTGCCTCCCGCTTGTTTGTATGACAAACAATAACTCGACTTTGTTTGTATGACAAACAAGGAGAGTGACGGGCGTCGCCCCGCACGTCCTCCGACCCCGGAAATACCGACCGCCAGGGTTACGCTGCTCACCATGTTTTCTTCCGTCGGAGCGAAGATCCGAGTGGTGGTGGCGCTACTGCTCACCGCCCTGCTGGCGCTGACCCTGTCGTCGTGTTCGAGTGACGGGGAGACGTCGGGGGCGGCACCGCAGGATCTGTGTTCGCCACCCGGCGTGGGCGCGGCCACTGCCGCCCCGACCAATCTCGCCGCCTCCGGCGCCGCGGCCGAGGACCGCTACACGACACCGTCGACCACCCCGATCGACCAGATCGACGCGTCGAAACTGAACCTCATCACCCCCGGCGTGCTCACCGTCGGCACGCTGTCCGACGCACCGCCGAGCATCTGCGTGAACTCGGAGAACGAGTTCACGGGCTACGACAACGAACTGCTGAAGGCCGTCGCCGACAAGCTGGGCCTGCGCGTCGACTTCGTCGGCACCGAGTTCGCCGGACTACTCGCCCAGGTCGCCGGACGCCGCTTCGACGTCGGATCCTCGTCCATCACGACAACGGACGAGCGCCGCAACACCGTCGGCTTCACCAACGGCTACGACTTCGGCTACTTCTCCCTCGTCGTGCCCAACGGCGGTCCGATCCAGGGCTTCGACGACCTGACCGCGACCACTCGGATCGGTGTCGTCCAGGGCACCGTCCAGGACGACTACGTCGTGAACACGCTGAAGCTGAACCCGGTGAAGTTCCCCGACTACGCCACCGCGTACGCGAACCTGAAGTCCGGGCAGATCGACGCCTGGGTGGCGCCGTCGCAGCAGGCCGAGGGCGCCATCGCGCCGGGCGATCCCACGTCGATCGTCGAGAACACCTTCAGCGTCAACAACTTCGTGGGCTGGGCCGTCAACAAGGAGAACCAGCCGCTCATCGACGCCCTCAACTCCGGGCTCGACGCCGTCATCGCAGACGGCACCTGGGCGCAGCTGTACTCCGACTGGGTGCCCCGCGAACTGCCCGAGGGCTGGAAGCCCGGCAGCAAGGCGGCACCGGTGCCCGACCTGCCGGACTTCGCCGCGCTGGCCGCCCAGAACTCGCAGAACACGACCGAAACCCCGGTCGCGGAACCCAAGTCGACACTCCAGCAGCTGAAAGACACGTTCTTCAACTGGGACCTCTACACGCGGGCGTTCCCGGATCTGCTCAAGACCGGTCTGCCGAACACGCTGATCCTGGCGTTGGCGTCGGGCATCGTCGGCACCGTCCTCGGCATGCTGCTCGCGATGGCAGGCATCTCCCGCACCCGCTGGCTCCGCTGGCCCGCCCGCGTCTACACGGACGTGTTCCGCGGGCTGCCCGCCGTCGTCATCATCCTCATCGTCGGTCTCGGCGCCGGACCCATCGTCAAGGGACTCACCGGCAACAACCCGTACTGGCTCGGTGCGGCCGCGCTGTCACTGCTCGCGTCCGCCTACATCGGTGAGATCTTCCGGTCCGGCATCCAGAGCGTCGAACCCGGACAACTCGAGGCGTCCCGGGCGCTCGGTTTCAGCTACCGGAAGTCGATGACGCTCGTCGTCGTTCCGCAGGGTGTGCGACGGGTGCTGCCTGCGCTGATGAACCAGTTCATCTCCCTGATCAAGGACTCGTCGCTGATCTACTTCCTCGGCCTGCTCGTCAGCCAGCGGGAACTGTTCGCCGTCGGCCGCGACCTCAACGCGCAGACCGGCAACCTGTCGCCGCTCGTCGCCGCCGGCCTGTTCTACCTGGCGATGACGATTCCGCTGACCCACCTCGTCAACTACATCGACAACCGCCTGCGCACCGGCCGCGCCGACACGTCCGGCACGCTCGACCCGGTGGAACAGTCCATCGTCGTGGAAAGGGGATAAGGCGATGGCCGTCTCTCTCACTGGCACCGACCTGCACCTCGCGTTCGGCACCAACAAGGTGCTCCGCGGCGTCGACCTCCACGTCGACGCCGGCGACACCGTCACCGTGATCGGACCGTCCGGCTCCGGAAAGTCCACCCTGCTGCGGGTCCTCAACCGGCTGCACGAACCCGATCAGGGCGACGTCCTGCTCGACGGGAAGTCGGTGCTGAAGGACAACCCGGACAAGCTGCGGCAGCGCATCGGCATGGTGTTCCAGCACTTCAACCTGTTCCCGCACAAGACCGTCGTCGACAACATCGCCCTCGGGCCCCGCAAGCTCAAGGGGATGTCCAAGGACGAGGCGCGGTCGCTGGCGCTCGAACAGCTCGAACTCGTCGGGCTCGCCAACAAGGCCGACTCGCGGCCCGGGAACCTGTCGGGCGGGCAGCAGCAGCGCGTCGCGATCGCCCGCGCCCTGGCGATGAAGCCCGAGGTGATGTTCTTCGACGAGGCCACCTCGGCACTCGACCCCGAACTGGTGAAGGGTGTCCTCGCGCTGATGGCCGACCTCGCCAAGGGCGGCATGACGATGGTCGTCGTCACCCACGAGATGGGCTTCGCCCGCGAGGTGTCCGACACGGTGCTGTTCATGGACCACGGCGCCGTCGTCGAGACCGGGAAGCCGGACCAGCTGTTCGACAAGCCCGAAACCGAACGGCTGCAGCAGTTCCTGTCCCAGGTACTGTAGGCCGCTCCGCGGCCTGTGCGCCTTTTTGGTAGCTGGAACAACCAGAAAGGCGCACGGGCGCGAAGCGCCTACCGCGTCATCGCCCGGATCCGCCTGGCCGCGACGGAGATCAGCGCCAGTGTGGGTTCGGTGGCGACCTCCGACTCGATTTCCGTCAGCAGTGCCCGCGCGCGGGCGAGCCGGGCGGCGTTGTGCTGTTCCCACTGGTCCACCTTGTCGGCCGCGTCATCGCCGGGTTCGCTCACGGACAGCGCGTCGAGGGTGATGGCGCGCAGCGAGCTGTAGAGGTCGTCGCGCAGGGCGAGACGTGCAAGGGCGTGCCACCGGTCCAGCCGGGGGAGCGCCGTGACGGCGGTCAGCGCGGTGTTGATGTGCAGGTGCGCCGACAGCGCGAAGTACAGTTCGGCGACGTCCTCGGGGCGGTGCTGTGAGATCTCCGCGATGTCCACGATGTCGAGGAGGCAGTACGTGTGCAGCAGGTCCGCCACGTCCGCGGCGAGCCCGGCCTCCGCCCCGCGCGATGTGAGGGCCTCGGTGCGCCGCTCCACCGCGGTGATCTCGTCGCCGCGCAGCCATTCCCGGACCCGCGGGCCGAGGTCGCGGACGACCGGCCGGTAGCGGGCGATGGTGGCCTCGAGCGGCAGCGGTTGCGGCCGGTGCGTGGTCAGCCACCGCGACGCGCGGTCGATCAGTCGCTGGGTCTGCACCGTCAGCGCGTTCGTCCCGGCCGTCGGCGTCGCGTCGGCCGCCGCCCGGATCCGCTCGAAAGTCGCTCCGAGGTCGAAGATCTCGGTGACCGCGGTGAAGGCGTTCACCGCCTCCGCGGAGTCGGCGCCCGTTTCCTCCCGCAGCCGGAAGGCGTACGTCATCCCCGCTCGGTCGACCATGTCGTTGACGACCGACGTCGTGACGATCTCCCGGCGCAGCGGATGCGCGGCGACCGTGTGCGCGAACTCCCGGCCGAGGCGCGGCGGGAAGTAGTTGTGCAGCCGGCCGGCGTAGACCCCGTTGTCGGGGAGGGTCGTGCCCGACACTTCGCTCTTGATGAAACGCTTGACCTGCGCGGTGAGCTGCGCCAGCTCCGGGCTCGTCAGTCCCTTCTGCTCACGTTCGAGTGCACCGAACTGCGCGGACGTCGGGAGCACGTCGATCGCGCGGTCCACGTGGCCGCGCCGTTCCAGGTCGTCGACCATGCGGGAGTGGAAGCTGACGAGAGTGCCGGCCTGTGCCCGGTTCAGGCTCATCATCTCGTTCTGGCTGCGGTTGTCGGCGAGGACGAGCCTGCTGACGTCGTCGGTCATGTCGGACAGCAACTCTCGCCGGTCCTGCGCGGCGAGGGTGTTGTCGGCGGTGGCGCCTGCCAGGGCGATCTTGATGTTGACCTCGTGGTCCGAGCAGTCGACGCCGGCCGAGTTGTCGAGCGCGTCGGTGTTCACGCGACCGCCGTTGCGCGCGTATTCGATCCGCCCGAGCTGGGTCAGGCCGAGGTTGCCGCCTTCGCCGACCACCCGGACGCGCAGTTGGGTCGCGTCGAGCCGGACCGCGTCGTTCGACTTGTCGCCGACGTCGGCGTGGCTCTCCGTCGTCGCCTTCACGTACGTGCCGACCCCGCCGTTCCACAGCAGGTCCGCGGGCGCACCGAGGACGGCACGCACGAGTTCGACGGTGGTGAGGACCGGATCGTCGTCGATCCCGAGAACGCGCCGGGCCTGCGGTGTCAGCCGAACGGACTTCGCCGACCGGTCGACGATCATCGCGCCGTCGCTGAGGACCGCCTTGTCGTAGTCCTTCCAGCTCGACCTGCCGAGCCCGAAGAGCCGTGCCCGCTCGTCCCACGACCGCTGCGGGTCGGGATCGGGGTCGATGAAGACGTGCCGATGGTCGAATGCCGCGAGCAGGCGGATGTGGGGGCTGAGCAGCATCCCGTTTCCGAAGACGTCGCCGCTCATGTCGCCGATGCCGACGACGGTGAAGTCGTCGGTGCGGGTGTCGACGCCCATCTCGCGGAAGTGCTGCATGACGCTTTCCCACGCGCCGCGGGCGGTGATGCCCATCGCCTTGTGGTCGTAACCGACGGAACCGCCGGACGCGAATCCGTCGCCGAGCCAGTACCCGCGCTCGAGTGCGATCGCGTTGGCGACGTCCGAGAATGCCGCTGTCCCTTTGTCTGCGGCGACCACGAGGTACGTGTCGTCGCCGTCGCGCCGGACGATGCCCTCCGGCGCGATCACCTGCCGGGTCGTGATGTCGAGGTTGTCCGTCATGTCGAGGAGGCTCGAGATGAATTCGCGGTAGCAGGAGATGCCCGCCGAGTACATCGCCTCCCGGTCGGCGGCGGCGTCGCCGGTCGGCACGGGCGGGTTCTTGACGACGAAGCCGCCTTTCGCTCCCGCGGGGACGATGACGGCGTTCTTGACCGCCTGCGCTTTGACGAGTCCGAGGATCTCGGTGCGGAAGTCGTCGCGGCGATCCGACCACCGGATGCCGCCGCGGGCGACGTCGTCGAATCGCAGGTGCACGCCCTCCATCCGGGGCGAGTACACGTAAGCCTCGTATTTCGGTCGGGGCAGCGGCAATTCGTCGATCGACGAGGAGTCGAACTTGAATGCGAGAGCGCGCGCGGCCCGACGGTCTTCGGCGTAGTACGTCGTCCGGGTGGTGGCGCGGATCAGCGAGAGCAGTGCCCGCAGAATCCGGTCGGCGTCGATCCCGGCGACGGCGTCGATCGCGTCGACGGTGCGGCCCTCGAGCGCGTCTTCCGCGGCGGCGTCGCGTTCGATGCCCGGGTCGAGGCGGAGCGCGTGGAACTCGACGAGGAGTTTCGTGATTGCACTGTTGCTCAGCAGGACTCGTTCGACGTTGCTGCGGCTGTACGGAAGCCCGGCCTGACGCAGGTAGGCGGCGTACGCGCGGAGGACGGTCACCTGACGCCACCCGAGCCCGGCGTGCAGGACGAGCGCGTTGAACCCGTCGACCTCGGTCTCACCCGTCCACGCGGCCCGGAACGCGTCCGCGATCCGGCTGTCCCGGGTCACCCCGTGACCGTCCGTCACGGCGACCAGATCGACGGTGAGGTCGTAGATCCAGGCACGGTGCCCGTCCGGGCGGGTCAGCGCGGCCGGTCGTTCGTCGAGCGCGTTGACGCCGAGGCTGGACAGGATCGGCAGAACCTCGTTGAGCGGCGCGGGTTTCCCGACCGCATAGATCTTGAGGTTCTCGTACGGCGCGGACGCCTCGGTGGTGGTGAACGTCAGCGCCACACTGTCGACGTCGAGGCGCTCCACCTCGGCGACGTCGCGGATCGCCTGTGCCGGATCGGTTTCAGTGGCGTAGCTGATCGGCAGCGCGGACGCGTAGTGGCGCGCGACCGCGGTGCCCTGACGGTGCGGTTCCCGGAGCAGCGTGCTGCGCCACAGCTCGTGGGACCAGGGGGTGTCGAGTTCCGTGCCGATGCTGTTCATGACGATGGGTGATCTCCTGTAGTGGGATCGGAGCGAGGCCGATCACGCAGTGGTGAAGCGAATCAGTTGACCGGGTCGAGCCTGGGCGATCCGGTCGATGTCCTCGTCCGCGACGACGCCGATGACGGGATACCCGCCCGAGATGGGATGGTCCGCGAGGAAGACGACGGGCTGTCCGCTCGGCGGAACCTGGATGGAGCCGAGCGCGACACCTTCGGTCGGGAGTTCGGCCTCGGACGTCCGCACCAGTGCCGGCGAGTCGCCGTGCCGGTTCAGGCGCGCCCCGATGCGATCGGTGTCCGGGGACACGGCCCACGCTCCCGTGGTCAACGCTTCGGGGTTGGTGAACCAGTCGTCGCGGGGGCCGCCGATGACCCGCACCGACAGCGTTCCCGCGTCCATCGGGGGGACGGGCGCGACGTCGACGTTCGGGAAGTTCGTCGCCGCGGCTCCCACGGGGATGACATCGTTGGGTTTCAACGCTTCCGGACCGATTCCGGAGAGGGTGTCGGTGCTGCGGGAGCCGAGCACGTCCGGCACCGCGACGCCACCGCGGATGCCGACGTAGCTGCGCAGGCCGACCTGCGCGTACTGCAGGCGCAGCGTCTGTCCCGGCTGCATCACGATGACGCTCGCGTGCCCCATCGGGATTCCGTCGAGCAGCGCCGTCGCGGGTGCACCGGTGACGGCGACGATGGTCACCTGCGGCGCCCGGAGGGCGAGGCCGCCCATCAACACCTCGATGCACGCGCTGTTCTCGTCGTTCCCGACCAGCCGATTGGCCAGCTTCGCGGACCCGCGGTCGGCGGCACCGGACACGCCCACACCCGAACTCAGGTAGCCGGGGCGGCCCAGATCCTGGATCAGGCTGAGCGGACCCGTTTCGAGTACTTCGAGTTCACTCACAGTGTTTCCTCGTCGACGAATCGGACGCGACGCCCCGGCTGCAGCAGCGCCGGAGGGTTCGCGTCGAGGTTCCACATCGGGGAGTCCGTCGTTCCGATGATCTGCCACCCGCCGGGTGAAGACCGGGGATACACCGCGCCGTAGCCACCCGCGAGGGCCACGGACCCGGCGGGCACCACGGTGCGGGACTGGGCCCGCCGTGGCACCGTGAGCCGGTCGTCGCCGCAACTCAGATAGGCGAAACCCGGTGCGAATCCGATGAACACACAGCGCCAGGTGGCCGCCGTGTGGGCAGCGATCACGTCCTCGCGGCTCACCCGCAGATGGCCGGCGACGTCGGCGAGATCGGCGCCGTCGTAGCGGACCGGGATGGTGACCGGCTCGGATTCGGATGCGCGGCTGTCCTCGTGGACCTCGAGGTCGACGGTCATCGTCCGCAGCGCGCGGCGCACCTCGTCGAGGTCGGTCCGCGGTGTCGTGGTCACGAGCACCGTCCGCGCCGCGGGAAGCACATCCTCCACACCCGGGACCGGGGTGCGGCGGAGGCGTTCGGTCAGCGACACCACGAACGGTTCCGACTCCAGTTCGACGAGGAGGGCCCGGTTGCCCGCCGGAAGGATTCGAGTGCCGGCGCTCGGGGTGGTCATGCGAAGGCCCCGAGCGTGACGTCGGCGCTCTCCAGGGCGTGCCGGACCTGGCGGGCCGTGCGCACGGATCCGGGCGAGTCACCGTGCACGCAGATGCTGTGCACCGACACCGCGACGTCGTCACCGTCGATCGACTCCACCGTTCCGCTCGACACCATGCGCACGGCCTGGGCGGCGGCGACGTCGGGATCGTCGATGACGGCGCCGGTCACCGAGCGCGGGGTCAACGTGCCCGCGGCGGTGTAGCGGCGGTCGGCGAAACCCTCGGCGACGAATTCGATGCCGTGGGTTTCCGCCGCGCGCTGCAACTGCGAGCCGGGTGGGCCCATCAGCGCGAGCGGTTCGGTGAACCGGTCGATGGCCGACGCGATCGCCTCGGCCCGCCCACAGTCGAGCGCGGCGGAATTGTAGAGCGCACCATGCGGTTTGACGTACGACACACGGGACCCGGCGGCACGTGCGAACCCGGCGAGCGCGCCGATCTGGTACAGCGTCTCGTCGCGCAGATCCGCCGGCGACACCGAAAGTTCCCGACGGCCGAATCCGGCGAGATCCCGGAAACCCACGTGCGCACCGATCGCGACGTTGCGCTCGGCCGCACCCTCGCAGGCCCGGCGGATGATCATCGGATCCCCCGCGTGAAAACCGCACGCGATGTTCGCGCTGGTGACGATGTCGAGGAGGGCCTCGTCGTCCGCCAGGGTCCACTGCCCGAAACCCTCACCGAGGTCGCAGTTCAGATCAACGCGCATCGGGAACCTCCAGGACGTACTCGCTGTCCGGGGTGTCGGTGATCAGCATGTACCCGGGCGCATGGGTGATTGCGAACGGCAACCGGGACGCCATCACCGCCGCCTGCGGGGTGACCCCGCAGGCCCAGAACACCGGCACGTCACCGGGCTCGAAATTCACCGGATCACCGAAGTCGGGGGCCGCGACATCGGCGATGCCGAGTTCCGCGGGATCGCCGATGTGCACGGGCCCACCGTGGACGGCAGGCATCCGCGCCGAGATCGACGCGGCGAGGGCCACCTGATGTTCGGGAACGGGTCGCATCGACACCACCATCGGTCCGCTCATCCGGCCTGCGGGCCTGCACTCACGGTTGGTCACGAACATCGGGACGTTGCTGCCCTGCTCGACGTGCCGCAGCGGGACCCCGGCAGCGGCCACCGGGTGCTCGAACGTGAAGCTGCACCCGATGTGGAAGGCCACGAGGTCGTCCCGCCACAACCCCGACACGTCCGCGGTCTCGTCGGCCAGTTCGCCGTCCTTCCACACCCGGTACAGCGGAAGGTCCGTGGTGATGTCGGTGCCGGGGGCGAGCATCGTCGTGCGGGAGCCGACGTCGCCGACGTCGAGGACGGGGCACGGCTTGGGGTTCCGCTGCGTGAACAGCAGGACGTCGTAAGCCCAGTCCTCCGGTACGGCGATGAGATTCGTCTGGGCGAATCCGGGCGCCAGACCGGCGGTCGGGGTGACGCGTCCCGAACGGAACGCGGAGCGGAGGTCGGCCGGTGAGTCAGTCAAGTTGGATCCCGCGGGTCTCGGGGAGGAAGAACAGGGCGAAGACGGCGATGGCGTATCCGAGCGCACCGAAGATCATCGCGCCGCCGATACCCAGCTGGGTGGCCGCCAGGAAACCGACGACCGCCGGGAACACGGCGCCGACCGCGCGGCCGAAGTTGTACGTGAAGCCCTGGCCCGTGCCGCGGGACTGCGTCGGGTACAGCTCGGACAGGAACGATCCGAATCCACTGAAGATCGCCGACGTGCAGAAGCCGAGGGGGAAGCCCAGGATGAGGATCAACATGTTCGCGCCCTCGGGCACCTGGGTGTAGCCCACCATGAAGACGGCCGACAGTGCCGCGAACAGCTGCATGGTCCGCTTGCGTCCCAGCTTGTCGGTGAGGATGCCGCCGCTGACGTAGCCGAGGAACGCACCCGAGATCAGGATGGCGAGGTAGCCGCCGGTGCCGACGACGTCGAGTCCGCGCGAGGTCTTCAGGAAGGTGGGCAGCCAGGACGCCAGCGTGTAGTAGCCGCCCTGCACGCCGGTGGCGAGCAGCGACGCGAGCACGGTGGTCTTGAGCAGTCCGCCGCGGAAGATCGCGGCGAACGAGCCGGTCTCCTTGCCCGCGGACTCACGACGTTTCGTGACGACCTCGGGATCCTTCAGATTCCGGCGAACCCAGATGATGAGGAACGCGGGCAGGACACCGGTGAAGAACAGCACTCGCCACGCGACGTCGGGATCGAACAGCTGGAAGACGACCGTGTAGACGATCACCGCCAGCGCCCAGCCCACTGCCCACGCGCTCTGGACGAACGCCACGGCCCGGCCCCGGTACTCGGCCCGGGCGTACTCGGCCACCAGAATCGCACCCGCCGCCCACTCGCCGCCGAAGCCGAGGCCCTGGAAGGCGCGGAAGACGAGTAGCGTCTCGAAGTTCTGCGCGAAGCCGCACAGCACCGTGAAGATCGTGTACGTCGCGACGGTGACCTGGAGGGTGCGGACCCGGCCGATCTTGTCGACGAGGATGCCGGCGAGGGCACCGCCGAGCGCAGACACGACCAGCGTCACCGTCGTCAGCAGGCCGGCCTGTCCGGTGGTGAGGCCGAAGTAGGCGGCGATGGCCGCGAGGCCGAGCGGGAGGACCTGGAAGTCGTAGGAGTCGAGTCCGTACCCGCCGAACGCGCCGATGAAGGCTCTCTTTCCCTTCGGCCCGAGGGTGCGGAACCAGTCGAAGGGGCGCGCCTGCGCGACCTCGGTCTGTGTATCTGTGGTCATGGCACCTCGCCTGAAGAAGGGATGTAACTGCCGGAAGAAACGGTGTAACTCCCATCACGGTACAAATCGTTCAACGATCCTGCAATACCCTGAGAGGATCGTTTAACATGGAATTCATCGCGGAACCGAGCTCACAACTATGATTGCGGTCGAGATCGAAACCTGAGGAGTGGACTTGACCAGCTCGAATGCCCTTCGCGGCGATGCGCATTCCCGCCTGGCCGCTCACCGCGGCCTGCTCGAACGCACCAGCAGGACCACCCGGGTGGCCGGCATTCTGCGGGACGCGATCATCGACGGAACGTTCCGACCAGGGGCGCGTCTCTCCGAACCCGACATCTGCGCCGCCCTCGACGTCTCCCGCAACACGGTGCGCGAGGCCTTCCAGATCCTGATCGAAGACCGACTGGTCGCGCACGAACTCAACCGCGGCGTCTTCGTCCGCGTGCCCACGGCCGAGGACATCACCGAGCTGTACATCTGCCGCCGCGTCGTCGAATGCGCGGGCGTCAACGGATTCGACCCCGCCACAGGCGACCTGTCGCGCGTGGCCGAGGCCCTGGACCTGGCCGACGAGCGGTACGCCGTCGAGGACTGGACCGGAGTCGGCACCGCCGACATCCACTTCCACAGCGCCCTCGCGAGCCTCAACAACAGCAATCGCATCGACGAACTGATGCGCAGCGTGTGGAACGAGGCGCGGCTCGTCTTCCACGTCATGGACGACGCCCACCGATTCCACGGCCCGTACCTCACCCGCAATCACGAGATCTACGACGCGCTGGTGGCGGGCAACACCGAAGCCGCAGGTCAGCTACTCAAGACCTACCTCGAAGACGCCGAGGCGCAGATCCTGGGGGCGTACCGCCCGTGAGCGGTTGACGAGTCCAGAGACTCGTCAACCACGCACGGGCGCGAAGCGCGAGAGCTGCGGTGAGGCTGCGACGACACGCTTGACCAACGATGCTGCGGCGGTGACCTGCGCCTGATCGATGCCGGTTTCCACATCATGACTGTGAAAATGCGCGACCAGTTCCTCGGTCGCGAGGTTGCCGTGTGCGCCCGGCGCGAAGGGGCACCCGCCGTATCCGCCGACCGCGCTGTCGAAGTGTGCGATCCCCAGATGGCGTGCCGCCTGCAGGGCGGTGGTGAGCGCTTGGCCGTCGGCGTTGTGCAGATGCAGTCCGATGGTGATGTCGGGCAGTGCTTCGCACACGGCGCCCACCGCGGTGAGCACGTGCTCGGTGGTGGCGGTGCCCAGGGTGTCGGCCAGCCCCAGGGCGCGTATCCCCATGGCTGCGAACTGTTCGGCGACCTCTACCAACCGGGTGGGTGAGACGGTTCCCTCGAACGGGCAGACGAATGCGGTGGATATCCCGCCGAGGAACCGTTGCTCCGGGTAGCGGGCCACCGCCTGGGACAGGTCCTCGAGGGCCTGTGCAGCAGACTTGCCGGCGTTCGCTCGGCTGTGTGCGGAACTGGCCGATGCCGCGATGTGCACGACGTCGACTCCGGCTGCCACTGCACGGTGGACCCCGGTGGCGTTCAGTGCCAACGCGCTGACCTGTGTGGTGGCGCGGTAGGGCTGCAACCGGGCGATGAGTGCGTCGGCGTCGGCCATCTGAGGAACGCGGGTGGGCGAGACGAAGGACACGGCTTCGATCTGCCGGACTCCGGCTGCCACCAGCGCGTCGGCGATGGTGAGTTTGTCGTCGGTGGCGACGAGGACGTTCTCGTCCTGTAGACCGTCGCGTAGGACGACGTCGGTGATGGTGACGGGCATGCGAGAACCTTCTCGAGAGGGCAGGGGGTCAGAGCGAGGTGGGAACGACGATCAGGGCCCAGGCCACCAGCGGGGCGAGGAGCACGACCAGGCCGCAGTAGGCCAGGACGCTGCGTTGGAACCGTTGACGGTCTTCGACATCGGCCTCGGCCACCACGATGGATCCGTTCGTGGCGAAGGGGCTGACGTCGACGACGGTGGAGGCGAAGGCCAGCGCGATGATGAATCCCAGCGCGCCGAGTTCCCCGGCGGCGAGCATGGGTGCGGCCAGCGGCAGCGCGATGCCCAGGGTGCCGATCGAGGAGCCGACCGCGGAGATGATCGCGGCGGCGTACAGCAGGATCAGCGCGGCGGCGAGAGGGGAGCCGAGGTGGGTGGCGGCGTCGCCGAGGAAGTCGAGGGTGCCGTTCTGTTTGAGCACCGTCATGTAGGTCAGCATGCCGCACACCAGCACGACGGCCGGCCACGCCACCTTGTCTTCGATCCGGGGCATCTTCTTCGGGGCCATCAGCAGCAGGACCGTGCTGATACAGATCGAGCTGACTCCGACGTCGACGTTGAAGGCCACCGAACCTACTGCCAGGAGCAGGATTCCGATGAGCGTCGCGGCCCGTTCCCGGTTGAACGGGGTGTGGCCGATGACGTCGACGTCGGGCAGGACGGCGGTCGCGGAGGCGGTGCCAGATCCCGGGCTGGGATGGGGGCGGGTCGGTGCGCCTGCGCTGGCGCCGGTGATCTCGTCACGGTCTTCGGGCAGCTCGTGGAGCAGGTCGCGGCCGTAGATGGCGAACAGTACGGCGAGGAACAGGGTGTTCAGTGCGAAGGGAACGATGAACAGCAGCATCGGGTTCGCCTCGTACCCGGCGGATTTGATCAATCCGTTGACGAAGGCACCGTAGATCGTGATGGGCGAGAACGCGCATCCCAGAGCGCCGTGGTTGATGGCCATGCCCATCAGCAGGGGGTTGATCTTCTTTTTCCCGGCCAGCCGCATGGCGATGGGGGCGAGCATGCCTGCCGCCATCGGTGATCCCAGGGCCATCAGCGCGCCGGAGAGCAGGAACATCATCCACACCAGCGCCCAGCGCCGTCCGTGGACCAGGCGTAGGGCCGATTCGACGATGATGTTGATGGTGCCGTTGGCCTTGGCGATGGCGAACAGCAGGGTGATGCCGGCGACGATCAGGAAGATGTCACCGGGAAATGCGTCGACGATGTCGTCGATCGGGATCCCCGACACCCATCCGCCGACGAGGAAGGCGCCGGCGAAGGCGAGGATGCCCATGTTGATCGGCACCTTGGTGGCGATGGTGAAGATCAGTACGAGGGCGAGGATGGAGATGGCGTAGACCATGGGACCGTGTTCTTTCCGTGCGGGGCAAACGGGAAAGGTGCGGCTGCACCAGGGAGCAGAGGGGCGGCGGAAGCCCGCGGGTCAGATGACGCCTGCTGTGCGCAGTGCGTTCAGGCGCTCGGGCGTCAGGCCCAGCATCCGGCCCAGTACCGGCTCGGTGTCGGCACCGAGATCAGGCCCCAACCATCCGACTTTCGTTGCCTGGCCGTCGAACTGAGGTACCACGCCGGGGAAGCGCACCTCCTCGGACGAGCCGTCTTCGACGTCGACCTTGAACGGCTGGATCATCCCGCGGGCCAGATAGTGCTCGTCGGAGACGATGCGGGCAGCGTCGTAGACGTCGCTTGCCGGGACACCGGCGTCGGACAGTTCGGTGACCACGTCTCTCGTGGATCTGGTCGTCGTCCATGCCACGATCGCCTCGTCGAGAACGTCTTCCCGTAGGTAGCGTTTGGTGCCGTCGACCAGGTCGGGATCACTCGCCAGGTCCGGGCGGCCGACGGCGTTCATCAGCCTGGCGAAGACTCCGCTGGCGTTCCCGGCGATCAGAACCGAGCCGTCGGCACACGGGTAGGAGCCGCTGGGCACCACACCGGGAAGATTGCCGGCGGTGCGCTCGCGCACCATGGCATAGGCGTCGAAGTCAGCGGTCAGCGACTCCATCGCCATGAAGACCGATTCGTAGAGTGCGACGTCGGCGACCTTGGGTCGCGGGTGGTCGCCGCCGCGGGCTTTGGCCAGAAGCATCATCAACGCGCTGACCGCGCCGTAGAGACCGGCGAGGGTGTCGCCCAGCGGTGCTGCCGGACGCACCGGCTCACGGTCGGGATAGCCGGTCACATACCGCAACCCACCGAACGCCTCAGCGACGCCACCGAAGCCGGCGCGCTGCGCATAGGGGCCGTTCTGGCCGTAGCCGGAGATCCGGACCAGGACGATGTCCGGGTTGGCTGCCTGTAACTGTTCGGGTCCGATGTTCCAGCGTTCGAGTGTGCCGGGGCGAAAGTTCTCGATCACGACATCGACGTTGGTGGCCAGGTCGAGCACCAGCTGCTGCCCCTCGGCGCTCTTCAAATCGAGCGTCACCGATCGTTTGTTGCGGGCGATGGTGCGATACATCATCGAGGTGGTGCCCCTGCTGCGACGCCAACCGCGCAGCTCGTCACCACCGTCGGGACGTTCGATCTTGATGACCTCGGCGCCGAAATCAGCCAGCAGCCGAGTCGCGAAGGGCGCTGCGATGAAGTTGCCCAGTTCCAGGACAGTGATGCCGTCGAGCGGACCTGTGGTGGCGTTGTTCATGACGCTCCGATTCCTGTCGGCGATGCGATCAACCTTCGTGATGACCCATTATTTGGGTCATTGTGGCCCGAATAATGGGGCAACCATAGTGCTCCGGGTCACAGAGCGCAACGATGCATGCCGGCCGGCACAGGTCGAGACGACAAGAAGAGACGCACCCGCCGCGGCGAGCCGGCGTCCGGGTCAGGAGTCGAGAAGTGACTTTTCGATGCGATGAGCGGCGTCGATGGCCGAGGGACCGAGGCGGGGGCCGGGATCGTCACCGAGCCGGTGCAGTGGGCCCGACACGCATACCGACGCGACGATCTCGCCGTGTACTCGTACCGGTGCACTGACCGAGCCGAGGCCGGGAACCCGCTCGGAGAGCGTCTGCCACCAGCCGCGGCGTCGCGCGACGGGGTCGTTGTCGAAATCGCCGGCCAGCACGTGACCGCTCGACCCTTCCGCCAGCGGAAATGTGGTGCCGACCGGCATGGTGGCCCGTAGTTCGTTCGACGATTCGACACTGGCGGCGCACAAGCGCAGGTCACCGCGCCGGACCCACAACTGCGAGGACTCACCGGTGCCCTCGCTCAGCTCCCGAAGCACCGGCATGGCGATATCAGTCATCCCCGCCGCAGTGAAGCGATACCCGAGCCAGTATCGGCCCTCGGCATCTCGCCGCAGGTAGCCATAGTGCGCGAGCTCGGCCACGAGACGTTGGGTGGTCGACTTCGACAAGCCGACAGTGCGCGCAAGCTCGCTGGTGATCATCGGTCGTAACTCGACGGCGTCGATGATGGCGAATGCGCGCGACAAGACACCGACCGTCTTGCGCTGCTCGTCCGCCATGGCCCGATTCTCCCCACGAAACCACGCCCGCGAACTGCATGGTGTTGCCGCTTGTGTCACACGATCCTAGCTTCGAGCACCAGCGACACGACGGATCACTGGTCTGGTCACCTCTCCAACTCGGCGGCGGTGCCGATGCTGTACTCGCCCAATCGCCGCCCGCCTCTACACGTCACCCACGCACGGGTGCGAAACGCCCGTAGAAGCCCTCGATGTGCTCCCGTACCAGGCCGGCGGCCTCGGCGCCGTGTCCGTCACGAAGGGCGGCGACGATGCCGCGGTGCTCGCAGCGGAGGTGGGTCGCGACCGCAGGCCAGTCGTCGAGGAGCGGAACGGCCTGCATGACGTAGCCGTGAATGGAGTCGCGGAGCGAAACCATCATCGCCTCGACGAGGACGTTGCCCGCGAGTCCGGCCATCGCGACGTGCAGGTCGGCGTCGAGCCGGTGGAACGCCTCGGGTGAGAGCCCCTCGTCGTCCATTGCGTCGAGCAGTGTGTCGATGGCCGAGAAGTTGAGGTCGCGGGCCTGCCCGGCGGCTTCCTGCACCGCCCACGACTCGAGCAGCGTTCGCGTCTGGACCACGTCGCGGATGGGCAGCGTGCGCGTCGCCATGTGCAGTCGGAGGGCCGCGCCGATGGATGCGGCCGGGTCGGCGGCCACGATCGCGCCTGCGTCCGGTCCGGACCCGACGGCGGTGCGGACGATGCCCATCGCCTCGAGCACGCGCATGGCCTCGCGGACGGACGAGCGTCCGACGCCGAGTTCCTCCGCGAGTGCGCGTTCGGCCGGCAGGCGACCGCCGACGGTGAGTTTGCCGGCCGCCAGATCCTGCTCGATGCGGTGCAGGACGACCTCGTGTGTGCGCACGATCAAAGTTTACCTGGTGTGGTCTGACCACAGTGCGCTACTGTGGTCAGACCACAGCCCAGCCCGGTTGGAGTACCCGATGAGAATCGCCCTGTTCGCCACGTGCCTGGCGGATGCCCTGTTCCCCGAATCCGCTGAGTCGACGGTCCGTCTCCTCGAGCGGCTCGGCCACGAGGTCGTGTTCCCGCCGAAGCAGACGTGCTGCGGGCAGATGCACGTCAATACCGGCTACCAGGCCGAGGCGCTGCCGCTCGTCCGTCACCACGTGGAGGCGTTCGAGAGCGGACCGTCCTGGGACGTCGCGGTGGCGCCGTCCGGTTCCTGCGTCGGATCCATCCGGCACCAGCATGCGATGGTCGCCCGCCGGTACGGCGACGAATCGCTCGCGACGCGCGCCGAGGAGGTCGCGTCCCGGACGTACGAGCTGTCGGAACTGCTCGTCGACGTCCTCGGTGTCACCGACGTCGGCGCCTACTACCCCCACCGGGTGACGTACCACCCGACGTGCCATTCGCTGCGGATGCTGCGCGTCGCCGACAAGCCGCTGCAGCTGCTTCGCGCGGTGCGGGGGATGACGCTGATCGAGCTCCCCGCGGCCGAATCCTGTTGCGGTTTCGGCGGAACGTTCGCGCTGAAGAACTCCGAGACGTCGACCGCGATGCTCGCCGACAAGATGGGCAACGTCCTGAGCACGGGCGCCGAGGTGTGCAGCGCCGGCGACTCGTCCTGTCTGATGCACATCGGCGGCGGACTGTCCCGGCTGCGCAGCGGGGTCCGAACCGTCCATCTCGCCGAGATCCTGGCGAGCACCGAGAAGATCGGGAGCAACGCATGACCACGTTCCTCGGCTCACCCACCTTCCATGCGGGCACCGGAAACATCCGGGGCACAGAATCTTTCCCCGACGCGGCGCGGAAATCACTCGCGGACACCCAGCTGCGCGCCAATCTCGGCGCGGCCACCACCACCATCCGCAACAAGCGCATCGCCGCGGTCGCCGAGGTCGACGACTGGGAGGAACTGCGCCGGGCGGGCAGCGCCCTGAAGGCGGACGTGATGGCGCGGCTCCCCGAACTGCTCGTGCAGTTCGAGGAGAACGTCACCGCCCGCGGCGGCACCGTCCACTGGGCGCGCGACTCGGAGGAGGCGAACCGGATCATCACCGACCTCGTGCGGGCCACCGGCTCGGACGAGGTCGTGAAGGTCAAGTCGATGGCCACTCAGGAGACGGGCCTCAACGAGCACCTCGAGGAGAACGGGATCGCGGCGATCGAAACCGACCTCGCCGAACTCATCGTCCAACTCGGCGAGGACAAGCCGAGCCACATCCTCGTTCCCGCCATCCACCGCAACCGTGCCGAGATCCGCGAGATCTTCCTGAAATCGATGCCCGGCATCGACAAGGACATCACCGACGACCCGCGGGCGCTGGCGATGGCCGCGCGGGCGCATCTTCGGCGAAAGTTCCTCTCCGCGAAGGTGGCGATCAGCGGCGCGAACTTCGGGGTCGCGGAAACCGGGACCCTCGCGGTGGTGGAGTCGGAGGGCAACGGGCGGATGTGCCTCACCCTCCCCGACACCCTCATCACCCTCATGGGCATCGAGAAACTGGTCCCGACGTTCACCGACCTGGAGGTGTTCATGCAACTGCTGCCGCGGTCGTCCACCGCCGAGCGGATGAACCCGTACACCTCCATGTGGACCGGGGTGCATCCCGGCGACGGCCCGCAGAACTTCCACGTCGTCCTCCTCGACAACGGTCGCACCAACGTGCTCGCCGACGAGGTCGGGCGTTCGGCGCTCCACTGCATCCGCTGCAGCGCCTGCCTGAACGTGTGCCCCGTCTACGAGCGGGCGGGCGGTCACGCGTACGGGTCGGTGTACCCCGGCCCGATCGGCGCGATCCTCAGCCCGCAACTCACCGGGACCACCGGTCACGACGACCCGAATGCCTCGCTGCCGTTCGCGTCGACGCTGTGCGGCGCCTGCTTCGATGCCTGCCCGGTGCGCATCGACATCCCCAGCATCCTGGTGCACCTGCGCGCGGAACAGGTCGACTCCGAGCGGCACGGACTTCCGGGCGGCCAGGACCTCGCGATGAAGGCCGCGGGCTTCGTGATGGGGTCGGAGAAGCGGTTCGCCGCCGCCGAGACGGCGTCCAAGATCGGCCGGGTGCTGGGCGGCAAGAAGGGGCGCATCACGTCGCTGCCGTACCCGGGGTCGAAGTGGACCGCAAGCCGCGACCTCCCCTCACCGCCGAAGGAGACCTTCCGACAATGGTGGGCCCGCACTCACGAGGACACGACACGATGACCGCACGCGAAGAGATCCTGACCCGGATCCGGTCGGCGCTCGCCGAAGCGCCCGCCCCCGAACCCGTTCCCCGCGACTACCACCGGCAGCCCGCGTCGGGACCCGGGGACGTCGAGTTCTTCGCCCACACCGTCGACGACTACCGCGCGCAGGTCCACCGCGCCGAGGAGGGGACGGTCGCCGAGGTCGTCACCGGGCTGATCGCGGAGGGGGCGCGCGCCGTCGTCCCGCCGGACCTGCCGCTGTCGTGGCGGCCGCGACGTGACGTCGTCGTCGACGGGGAACCCGCCGAACTGTCGACGCTCGAACTCGACGCGCTCGACGTGGTCGTCACCGGCTGCACCCTCGGGATCGCCGCCACCGGGACGATCGTGCTCGACGGCGGCGCCGGTCAGGGCCGGCGGGCGCTGACCCTGGTCCCGGATCACCACATCTGCATCGTGCGCACCGATCAGATCGTCGACACCGTGCCGCAGGCCTTCCAGACCCTCGACGCGACCAAGCCGCTGACGTTCATCAGCGGTCCCAGCGCCACCAGCGACATCGAACTCAACCGCGTCGAGGGCGTCCACGGTCCGCGGACGCTGGACGTCGTCATAGTGCGCTGACGCGCCTGTGCGTGGCCCGCGAGTGCAGAGACTCGTCAACCACTCACGGGGCGCGGAGCGCCCTCGCGGCCAGATCGGCGGTGGCGCGGACGATCTCCGCGCCGCCGAACATCACGTCGTCGTTGTGTCCCGCCCCGGCCAGCACGACCGTTTCCACCGGGCCGAGCGCCGCATCGGCCACGCGTGCACTCTGCTCCGGTGGGACGACGATGTCGGCGGTGCCGTAGACGACGGTGGTGGGCACATCGATGCGTGCGACGTACTCCGCGACGGGGAATCGATCGCGCAGCAGCAGCCGGACCGGCAGGAACGGGTAGTGCGCTGCGCCGACGGACGCGAGGTCGACGAACGGCGACCGGAGCAGCAGGCCCGCCGGTGGATGCTCGGTGGCGAGTTCGGTGACGACGCCGGTGCCGAGGCTTTCCCCGAAGTAGAGCAGCCGCTCCGCCGGCACGCGACGCTCGTCGACAAGGTATCGGCGGGCCGCCCGGACGTCGAGTGCCAGCCCGTCCTCGCTGGGGTGACCGGGGTTGCCGCCGTACCCGCGGTAGTCGAAGAGCAGCGAGGCGAAACCGGCGGCGGCGAGGTCCGACGCCAGCAGCGCCCGGTCGGCCCTGTTGCCGGCGTTCCCGGCGGCCACGAGCACGGTCATCAGCGGATCCCCGCTCGCGGGTGGGACGTACCAGGCGCCGAGTTCGAGGCCGTCCGACGTGGTCAGCGTGACGTCCTCGGCCCCGGCGATCAGCCGGTCCGCGGGCGGCACCGGGGAGGGGTCGGGGTAATAGATCAGTCGTCGCTGCAACACCCACACGGCGGCGACCAGCAGAGCCACGACGACGAACGCCCCCACGCCGACGCGGATCATTGCCGAATCGGTGTTCCGGCCCACTCCAGCAACTCGGCGACGGGCAGGGTGTTGATCACGTCCGACGGCTCGACTCCGCGTTCGGCGGCGCGCTCGCAGGCGTAGCCCTGCCAGGCGAGCTGACCGGTGGTGTGCGCGTCGGTGTCGATGGAGAACTTGCACCCGCTGTTCAGCGCGAGGTCGATCAGGCGTCCCGGCGGGTCGCGGCGCTCGGGGCGGGAGTTGATCTCGACCGCGGTGCCGTACTCGCGGCACGCCTCGAATACCCGTTCCGCGTCGAACTTCGATTCGGGCCGCGGCCCCCGCGCACCCTCGACGAGCCGGCCGGTGCAGTGCCCGAGGACGTCGACGTGCGGGGACTTCACGGCCTGCAGCATCCGCTTGGTCGTCGTCGCCCGGTCGGTGTCCAGGTGCGAGTGCACGCTGGCCACCACGATGTCCAGGTCGGCGAGCAGGTCGTCGTCCTGGTCGAGGGAGCCGTCTACGAGGATGTCGACCTCGATGCCGGTCAGCACGCGGAACGGCGCGAGCTCCGCGTTCAGTTCGGCGACGACGCTCAGCTGGGAGAGCAGCTGCTCCGACGACATTCCGTTCGCGACCGTCAGCCGCGGCGAGTGATCGGTGATCGCGCAGTACTCGTGGCCCAGGGCGGCGGCGCGGCGCATCATCTCCCGGATCGGGCACCGGCCGTCCGACCAGTCGGAATGGGTGTGCAGGTCGCCGCGGAGCGCGTCGAGCAGTTCGGTCCCGCCGAGTCCGATCGGTTCGGCCGCATTGCGCAGGTACGTCAGGTACAGCGGCACCGACGCGGCACACTCACGGATGATCGCGGCAGCTTCGGACCCGATGTCTGGTGGCGACACCCAGCCGCGCTCCTCCAGGTCGGCCAGCGCGTCCTCGTCCGCGTACGTCAGCACGTCGGCCGCCCGCCGGAATGCGGCGATCCTCGGTGCCTCGTCACGCGAGCGCTCGAGCCAGAACGCAATTTCCCGCAGCGCTTCGACGGGGTCCATCTTTCAATGGTGCACGGCTGCCGGGCTGCTGGCTAGGAGCAATTTCTGCCAGAACTTAGGCTCCCCTCGTTGTCCGCACGTTCATACAAATGTTCCCTTCGTCTCGCTTACGACTTCTACGGTGCCGGAGTTGTCCACATTCGAATCGGGAGCCACGGTGAGCTTGAAACCCCTCGCACTGTTCGTCAATCACGACGGAGTGTCCTCGCGCGCGTCCGTCACTTGTCAGTACAAGTGCGGAAACGCGTGCTCCCACGACGTGCCCAACACCTCGCACGGCGAGTATTTCCGTGACATCGCCCGCACCGCCCTGTCGCGGCGCGGGATGCTGCGCGGCACGGGGATGGCCGTCCTCGCCGTCGGCGCGGGCAGCGCGCTGGTGGCCTGCTCGGACGACTCCGGCAGCGGAAGCGTCTCCGGCACGGGCGGTTCGGACGGTTCCGCGCCCGCCGGGACGAACTTCGACGCCGTCGCCCCCAACACCGAGGACGCCCTCGTCGTCCCCGAAGGGTACGAGCAGGCCGTGGTGATCCGCTGGGGCGACCCGGTGCTGCCCGGGGCTCCCGCGTTCGACTTCGACAACCAGACGGCGCAGGCGCAGGCGCAGCAGTTCGGGTTCAACAACGACTTCGCCGGACTCCTGCCTGTCGAGGGCCAGCCGAACACCTTCCTGCTGGTGGTCAACCACGAGTACACCACCGAGCCGTTCATGTTCAAGGGCTACGACGCCGAGAACCCGTCACCGGAGCAGTTCCAGACCGCGCTCGCCGCCCACGGACTGTCCGTGGTGCAGGTGAAGGGCGAATCCGCCTCGGGCACGCTCACTCCCGACTTCGGACCGTACAACCGGCGCATCACGGCGACGACTGAATTCGTCGTCACCGGTCCCGCCGCGGGCAGCGACTTCCTGAAGACGTCCGCGGACCCGACGGGCACGAAGGTGCTCGGCACGCTGAACAACTGTTCGGGTGGCGTGACACCGTGGGGCACGGTGCTGTCGGGGGAGGAGAACTTCAACCAGTACTTCGCGAACGCCGAACTGGTCACCGATCCGGCCGTTGCCGCGCGGCTGCAGCGGTACGGCGTGGAAGGCGCTGCGTCCGAGCGCAAGTGGGAACGGTTCGACAAGCGTTTCGACCTCATCCAGGAGCCGAACGAGGTCAACCGCTTCGGCTACGTCGTCGAGGTCGACCCGTGGGACGCGGCGTCCGCACCCGTCAAGCACACGGCCCTGGGCCGGTTCAAGCACGAGGCCGCCACCATCCACGTCACCGACGACGGCACCGTCGTGGCGTACAGCGGCGACGACGAGCGCTTCGACTACATGTACAAGTTCGTCTCCAGCCGCAAGGTGATGGACGGCAGGAGTCAGGCCGCCGTGCGCCACAACATGACGCTGCTCGACGCGGGCACACTGTACGTCGCGAAGTTCAGCGGCAACTCGGCGGACGAGATCGACGGGTCGGGTGCGCTGCCGGCGAGCGGCACGTTCGACGGCACCGGCGAGTGGATCCCGCTGCTGCGCACCGGTGAGGACGGCCGGGGTGAGTCGCTCATCGACGGCATGAGCGCCGAAGAGGTGGCGGTGTTCACCCGTCAGGCCGGCGACAAGGTCGGTGCCACCAAGATGGACCGTCCCGAGGACTTCGAACCCAGCCCGACGACCGGCAAGGTGTACGTGGCGCTGACCAACAACACCAAGCGCGGCGTCGACGGGGCGGCAGCGGCCGACGAGGCCAACCCGCGGAACAACAACAAGAACGGCCAGGTCCTCGAACTCACCGACGACCACGCCGGCACCGCGTTCACGTGGAACCTGCTGCTCGTCTGCGGTGACCCGCAGGAGGCCGACACCTACTTCGGCGGCTTCGACAAGGAGAGCGTCAGCCCGATCTCCTGCCCCGACAACCTGGCGTTCGATCCGCACGGCAACCTGTGGATCTCCACCGACGGCAACGCGCTGAAGTCCAACGACGGCCTGTTCAGCGTCGTCCTCGAGGGCCCGAACCGGGGGGAGACCAAGCAGTTCCTCACCGTGCCCAAGGGCTCCGAGACGTGCGGTCCGATCGTCGGCGACGAGCGGGTCACGGTGTGCGTGCAGCACCCGGGGGAACTGGACGACGCGAGCGCCGACAACCCGGCGTCGCACTGGCCCGACGGCGGCGACGCGCAGCCGCGTCCCGCCGTCGTGGCGGTGTGGAAGTCGGGCGGCCGAATCGGCGTCTGACCCCAGGTGAGTGGCAAAGTGTGCCCCAGCACGCTTTGCCACTCACATGGCGGGGGTGGGCGGACGCCCGAGCAGCGACTCGAGCAGCGCGCCGCCCGCGAGGAACCCGTACCGATCGTAGAACTCGAACATCGCGGCCAACCGGGCGCGACCGTCGTCCGTCAGGTTCCGCCCGTGCCGCGACATCCATTCGTCGACGGACACCTGGTTCACCGACACCGGCCCTCCCGACCGGTCGCACAGATCCCGGACGCTGAGGGCCTCCGGGCCGCCGAGTTCGTAGGTGGCGCCGTGGTGGATGTCCGGCCCCTCGGCGAGGATGCGGGCCGCCACCTCCGCGACGTCCGCGAGTGCGACGAACGAGAACGCCGCGTCGGGACTGTAGGGCAGTTCGACGGTGGTCGCCGTGCCCGCCAGCACGGCCGCGAAATTCTCGGCGTAGGCGCACGGCTGCAGGACGGTCCACCGGAGCCCGCCGAACGTCCGGAGCGCGTCCTCGCACCGCGCCTTGTCGACGTGGTGGGGCATGAGCGGGGTGTACGGCCAGGCCACGGAGTGGTAGACGAGATGCTCGACGCCCACCGACGCTGCGGCGCCCATCGCGTTCCGCAGCAGCGCCGGCTCGTCGGGGTGCACGTTGGGGGCGATGAAGTACACGCCGCGGCAACCCGACAGCGCCTCGTCCAGTCCCGCACCCGTGTCGAGGTCGACGGCGAAGTCGCCGGGACGCCGGGCGGTGTGCACCACCCGGCGTACGTCGGCGAGCCCCTCGAGCGCCGCCACGACGGCGGCTCCGGTCTTCCCTGCGGCGCCGATGACGGCGATCTCGGCGCCGCGGGAGAGTGACTCGGTCATCGGATCACCGGTCGATGAAGTCGAACTCGGCGAATTTCGCACCGCCGGAGAGGCGTTCGTAGCCGGGACCGCGGTCGAAGAACGGCTCGTCCAGACCGCGATCCGCGCGCATCTGCTCGCGCAGCGCCTCGGTGGCGTCAACGTCCGCAACCGGTTCCCCGGTCGACGACGCGAGCACCACACCGTAGTCGACGCGTGCGCCCTCCGCGGACACCTTGCCCCACAGCACGTCCCGGACGACTTCCTCGACCGGACGGTCGAGCGGGTCGCCCCAGCCACCGCCACCGGTGGTGCGGATGCGCACCACTTCGCCGGCCTTGATCGGTTCGGCGTCGGTCAGCGCGTCGAACTCGCGCTCGTTCGCGCCGCCCGGGTCGAGGACCACCGAGAAGGGGCGTCCGGCCTTGCCGCCCTTGACTCCCCAGCAGGAGAGGATCGAGCGGTCGGCGATGGACATGAAGTTCGCGTCCTTGAGCATCCGGATGTGCTTCTCGTAGCCGAGGCCGCCGCGGTAGCGTCCGGCGCCGCCGGAGTCCTTCGCCAGGCCGAGCTTCTCGACGATGAACGGGAACCGGCTCTCGGTGAATTCGGTCGGCAGGTTCCGCGAGTCGGGGACGACGTGGATGGTGTCCTCACCGTCCGCGTAGTGCCTTCCGCCGGACCCGCCGCCGAGCACCTCCCGCATCAGGTACGAGTGCCCGTCGAAGTCCTCGCCGTACACCCCCGTGTAGCGGATGGTCTCCTGGTCGGCGGGCATGTTCCCGTCGACGGCCTTCGCGACGACGCCGGCGAGGACGCCCAGCAGCCGCAGGATCACGAACGTCCGGGCGTTGGTGGGCGCCGGGAAGATCGGGGTGATCAGCGTGCCCTTCTCCGGGAACTTCATCTCGATCAACGGCACGACACCCTCGTTGACGTCGAGTTCCGCCATTCGCTCGGGACTGTCGGCGAGGTTGCGGAGGATCGGCGCGAGCCACTTGATGAGGAAGTTGCCGTCGGCGTAGTCACCGCAGTGGTTGATGGGACCCTTGGCCTGCGGGCCGGTGCCGTTGAAATCGAGGATGAGGCGTTCGCCGCCCTCGTCCTCGGGGCCGGTCTTGGTGAGCGTGATCCGCTGCCGGTGCAGCATGGGCTCGTCGACGCCGTCGTGTTCGGCGTAGTCCTCCCACGTGTACTCGCCCTTGGGGATCTTGCTGAGGATCTCCCGCCGGTACGTCTCGGTGGTCGCGTCCATCATCGCGTCGAAGCAGGCCTCGACTGTGTCGCAGCCGTACCGCTCGAACAGTTCGGTGAGGCGACGGGCACCCATAAGGCAGGCCGAGCACTCGGCGTCGAGGTCGGCGGCCAGCGCGTCGGGCATCCGCGAGTTGCGGGTCATGATGCGCAACGCCGCCTCGTTGGGCACCCCCTGATCCCACAGCTTGATCGGCGGGACCATCAGGCCCTCCTCGTACACCGTGGTCGCACCCGATGGCATCGATCCCGGACAGCAGCCGCCGATGTCGTCGTGGTGGCCGAACGCCTGCACGAACGCGACGACGG
Organism: Rhodococcus sp. A14; assembly: GCF_011603105.1. Taxonomy (NCBI): domain Bacteria; kingdom Bacillati; phylum Actinomycetota; class Actinomycetes; order Mycobacteriales; family Nocardiaceae; genus Rhodococcus; species Rhodococcus sp. A14. The sequence continues at coordinate 56,511 of NZ_JAAOQS010000010.1, forward strand.
ACGGTTCCGTATCGCCCGGCCGGGTGGCGAACACCGGGACGGTGACGCAGAGGTCGGGGAGGTGGCCGATGCCGCCTTCGGACAGGTAGACGTCGTTGTGGAAGTAGACGTCGCCGGGCTTCATCGTGTCGAGCGGGAAGTCCCGCGCCACCGGATGCACCAGCGCCGAATACGAACGGCCCGTGAGCTTCCGGAGGTTGCGGTCGTGGATGCCGGCACGGAAGTCGTGCGCGTCGCGGATCATGGGGGAGCGGGAGGTCCGCGAGATCGACGTCTCGACCTCCATCTCGACGCTGGCGAGGTAGCCGGCGACGATCTCCACCAGCACCGGGTCGGGCGTCGTTCCGTCGACCGGTGTCAGCCGGTAGGGCTTGACCGCCTGCACTGCAACGGGTTCGGTGGTGACGGTCATCGGTTCGCTCCGTTCGAGTCGGCGATCTTGGTGATGCGGATGTTTCCGAAGGTGTCGATCCGCGCCCGGAAACCGGGGTGCACGGGGATGGTGGAGCTGAATTCCTCGATCACCGCGGGACCTTCGAGGACGTCGCCGGCGCCGAGCCGGGCCCGGTCGTAGACCTGGGTGGTCACCCACTCGTCGAAGTACGCCGGACGGGTACCGGTCACGGCGGACTCGGCTCCGGTCCCCGCCGCGATCTCGTTCAGCGTGGGGCGCTTGATCGGGCCGATGCCGCTGACGCGCAGGTTGACCCACTCGACGTGCTGGTGCGGGTCGCCGCGGAAGTCGTAGCCGTACAGCTCCTGGTGTGCCTGGTGGAACCGTTCGGCGGCCTCGTCCATCAACTCCTGCGTGACGGGACCTTCACCGACGGGCACCCGGACCTCGAAGGCCTGGCCGAGGTAGCGCAGGTCCGCCGAGCGCGCGTACTTGCGCTCCGCCTCGCCGAAGCCTTCGTCGGCGAGTGCGCGTTCCGCCTCGGCGGCGAGCGCGTCCAGCCCGGACTGCAGTTCCTCGATCTCCAACCGGTCGTGCCTGCAGACGTGGGTCTGCACGTAGTCGTTGCGGACGTCGACCGTGAGCAGACCGAATGCGGACACGTTGCCCGGGTTCAACGGAACGAGGACGTCCTTGAGCCCGAGGATGTCGACGAGCCGGCAGGCGAGTAGCGAACCGGATCCGCCGAACGTCACCAGCGTGAAGTCGCGGACGTCGAGACCGCGCTTGACCGTGATCTGCCGCAGCGCGTTGGCCTGGTTCCACGCCGACACCTCGAGGATGCCGGTGGCGCACGCCTCGAAGTCGAGCTTCAGCTGGTGGGCGAGCTGCTCGACGCCCTTGCGGGCCAGTTCGGTGTCGAGGGGGATCTCGCCGCCGAGCAGGTGGGGTGGGATGCGGCCGAGCAGCACGTGGGCGTCGGTGATCGTCGGTTCGCTGCCGCCCTTGCCGTAGCAGAGCGGGCCGGGGTCGGCGCCCGCCGACTGCGGTCCGACGCGGAGCGTGCCCTCGGGGGTCTGCCAGGCGATGGAACCGCCGCCGGCGCCGACGGTGACGACGTCGATCATCGGGATCTTCGACGGGTACGCCCCCACCCGGCCCTCGGTGGTGAGCGCGGGCTCGCCGCGGACCACGACGGTGACGTCGGTCGACGTTCCGCCGCCGTCGCACGTGAGGACCTGCTCGACACCCGCGACACTCGCGATGAGCGCCGCACCGAGCGCGCCGGCCGCGGGGCCGGACAGCACCGTCGTGATCGGCTGGTGCACGACCTCCTTGGCGGAGAGCACGCCACCGTTCGACTTCATCACGTAGAACGGGATGTCACGTGCTTCGCCCTCGTCGGAGGAGAACTCGCGCAGCCGGTTCGCGATATTGTTCACGTAGTTGCGGATGTTCGGCTTCACGGCCGCGTCGACCAGCGTGGTGATGGACCGCTCGTATTCGCGGTACTCGCGCAGCACCTGGCTGGAGATGCTCACCGTGGCCTCGGGGTATTCCTCGAGCAGAAGATCCCGGACGCGGTTCTCGTGGCTCGGGTTTGCGTAGGAGTGCATGAGGCACACGCCGATGGTGCGGATGCCCCGCTCGGCGAAGAACCGGGCGGCGTTGCGGATGTCGTCCTCGACGAGGGGGCGGATCTCGCTGCCGTCGAACGCGAGCCGGCCGCCGATGGTGCGGACGCGGTCGGCGGGAACGATCCGGTCGGGTTTGACCCAGAAGTAGGAGTTGCCGTAGCCGTCGGGGACGGACTGGCGGGCGATCTCGAGGACGTGCTCGTAACCCTCGGTGGTGATGAACCCGAGATTCTCGACCTTGCCTTCGAGGAGCTTGTTGGTGGCGACGGTGGTGCCGTGGCTGACGGCACCGATCGCGTCGCCGGTCTCGCCGAGCTTGGCGAGCACCTTCTCGATTCCGGTGAGGAATCCCTGCGCCGGGTCGGCAGGCGTCGAGGGTGTCTTGGTGGTGACGACGGCTCCGGACTCCTCGTCCACAGCCACGACGTCGGTGAATGTTCCGCCGGTGTCGATACCGACCCGAATCTTTCTGGATTCCACGATTCCTCCTGGGCTCGTCTCGCGTACAGCAATTGCACCGCGTCCGCCGCCCGGTTTCTTTGTCACATATCGCCGAACTCACCGGTCCTCGTTCGGCGCTGCCCGCGACCGGAGGCCCCGGACAGACGACAGCACCCCGAACCGGACGGTTCGGGGTGCTGTGACGAGGTGTTCGCGGCGCTACTTCGAGCAGGTGCCCCGCACGAGGATGCCGCCGACGAGAACACCGGCGAGGGCGATGCCGGCGCCGAGGGCGGCCGACGCGAGAACGGTTGCCGTGGAGGTGCCCTCGGGCACCCGCACCCGCGCGGCGGCCGCCGCGGGAACCGGGGCCGCCCCCGCGACGCCGGCGACCGCCGGAACCTCGCCCGGCGCCGCCGCGACCTCGGCCGCCGGGATGCCGTTGGCGATCACGCCGTCGATGCCCTTGAAGAACACCCCGGCCATCTTCTTCGCGACGCCGGTGATCATCCGCTGCCCGACGCCGCCGACCATGCCGCCGACGACGGCGTCCGCGTCGTAGCTGAGCAGGGTGCCGCCGTCGCGTTCCTCGAGCCGCACCGTCACGTCGGCCTTGACGGTGCCGGGGGCACCGGCTCCCGATGCCGTCATCACGAACGACTCGGGCCGATTCTGCTGCGACAGAATCACTTCGCCGTCATAGGTGCCCTTGATGGACGCGACACCCGCCGTGATGGACAACTTGTAATGGTTGTCGCTGAGCTGCTCGAGGGCCTGCACCCCGGGGATGGTCGCCGCGAGGACCCGTCCGTCCTGCAGGTTGTCGTACACGGCCTCCGGTGGGGCCGTCAGTAGGGCGGTGCCGGCGATTCTCATTCGTTCTCCTTGCTCTGTGACGACGCGTGCGCGAGGCGAAGCTCGAACAACTCTGACGGGGATATCGGCATGGAGGTGATCGGGATGCCTTCGGCGTCCTCGATCGCTGCCGCGATGACGGCGGACGTCGGGATCACGCCCGCCTCGCCTGCGCCCTTCATCCCGAGGGGATTGAGGCCGGACGGGGTGACGGTGTGGTCCATCTCGAGCGAGTCGGGCATCTCGGTGACGAACGGCATCAGGAAATCCATGTACGACGCGTTGAGCATCTGGCCGTGCTCGTCGTAGACGATCTTCTCGTACAGCGCGCCGCCGACACCCTGCGCGACGGCGCCCATGACCTGGCCCTCGACGATCCGCGGGTTGATGACGTTGCCGCAGTCGTGGATCACGGCGTACCGACGCACGTGGATCTCCGCCGTCACCGGATCGGTTTCGACGATCGCCGCGTGCACGCCGGATGCGAACGTCGACGTCGGCGGCGAGTAGTAGCCGGTTGCCTCGAGCCCGGGTTGTTCACCCTCCCGGACCGGCGGAATCGTCATGTCCGTGTCGGCTTTCGCGAATCCGGTGGCCTGCCTCGACGCGTCGTCGAACGCGTAGCGCAGCGGGTTCGACAGCACGGCGACCACGCCCAGCGAGATGGACGTGCCCTCGGCGCCGGGCAGCGTGCCGATCTTGCACACGTGCCCACCGCGCAGTTCCAGTTCGGCGGGGTCGAGGTTCAGCGCCTCACCGGCGATCGTGCGGGCCTTCTCCGCCACCATCTGCGCGGCCACGTGGAACGCCGAACCCGACATCACGGCGCCGCGGGACGCGAACGTTCCGACGGCATAGCCGAATCGGCGGGTGTCGCCGGTGACGATCTCCACGTCGGTGACCGGCACGCCGAGATCGTCCGCGACGATCTGCGCGAACGCCGTCTGATGGCCCTGACCCTGGGTGGTCAGACCCGTTGCGGCCTTGACCTTCCCGGACGTCTCAACGAGAACGTGGGCACCCTCGTACGGTCCCGGCCCGGTGCCCTCCACGTAGGCGCCGATCCCGATGCCCACGGCCCGGCCTTCCGCCGTGGCCTGCTTCTTGTACTCGGCGAACCCGTCCCAGTCGATGAGCTTCTTCAGCTTGTCGATCCCGGCCTGGTAGTTGCCGGTGTCGTAGATCAGCGGGCGGCCGTCCTGGAACGTGAGGTGGAAGTCGTACGGCATCTCCTCGGGCCGGATGAAGTTGTGTTCGCGGACCTCGATGACGTCCTTGCCGAGATATTTCGCGATCGCGTCCATCGCCCGTTCCATCGCGAACACGGCCTGCGGGCGGCCGGCGCCGCGGTAGGGCGTGACGATGACCGTGTTCGTGTACAGCGAGTACGCGTCCACCCGGAACGATTTCGGCTTGTACGGCCCGAGCACCTGCGTCGACGTGTTCAGCATGACGATGATGCCGTACGGCAGGTAGGCGCCGTTGTCGTGCCAGAACGTGAAGTCGAACGCGAGGAGTGTGCCGTCGTCGTCGAATCCGACCGTCACTTCCTGGATCTGGCCGCGCTCGTGCGCGCTCGACACGAAGTGCTCGCGCCGGTCCTCGACCCATTTGACCTCGCTCGAGATGCCCGCCGTCCCGAGCCGCCGCGCGGCCCAGGTGACCATGACCTCCTCCGGCCACGGGTGCACGATCTTGACGCCGAAGCCGCCACCGACGTCGGGTGCGATGCAGTGGACCTTGTTGTGCGCCATCTTCAGTCGTGCCGCGATCGCCGCGCGGGCCGACGTGGACGTCTGCGTGGACGTCCAGAACGTGAGCGCCTGCTCGTCGGTGTCCCAGCGCGCGTAGACGCCCTTGCCCTCCATCGGCATCGACGCCGACCGCTCGATCTCGAGGTTCAGGGTCAGCCGGTGCGGTGCGTTCGCCAGTTCCGCGTCCACGTCGCCGAATCCGTGCTGCAGGTGCGCCGCGACGTTGTCGGGGACGTCCGCGTGCACCGCGTTGTCCGCCTGCCGCGCCACGTCGATGCCCACGACCGGTGGGAGCATCTCGTACGTGACGTCGATCTTGGCGCACGCGTCCTCGGCGATGTACCGGTTGTCGGCGACCACCATCGCGATCGCCTCACCGACATGGTTGACCTCGTCCTTGGCGAGCGGATACCCGTTGCGCGGGGCGGTGATCGCCGGGTGCGGGATCAGGAGGGGCAGGTTCTCCGCCATCTCCGGGGAGTCGTCCACGAGGTCGTCGTACGTGTAGATCGCGTGCACACCGGGCAGATCGAGCGCAGCATCGATGTCGATCCCCGTGATGCGGGCATGCGCGTGCGGTGACCGGACGAACGCGGCGATGAGCGCGTTGTGGCCCAGATCGTCGAGGTAGCGGCCGTTGCCGGACAGGAGCCGGGCGTCCTCCGTGCGGGGAATCGGCTTGCCGAACAACTTCTCCGACGCGGCGGGCGCGTCGGCACCCTTGGTGGGCGCGGGCTCGGTGCGGGGTTTCGTGACGCTCATGCTCGCCCTGCCCTTCCACCGACCGGGTTGGTCGTGCCGCGGACCTTCGGATCGAGTGAGGCCCGCGACGACTCGTCGTCCTGGCCGAGCGGGAACTCGCCCGAACGTTCGCGCTTGATCTCCGCGGCACGCAGCACGGCCGCCCTGATGTTCTGGTATCCGGTGCACCGGCAGAGGTTTCCCGCGATCGCGTCGGTGGCCTCCTCGCGGGTGGGCGAGTCGTTCTCCTCGAGGAACGCGGCGATGGTGGTGACGAAGCCGGGAGTGCAGAATCCGCATTGCAGGCCGTGGCAGTCGATGAACGCCTGCTGCACCGGATGCAGGGTGCCGTCGGGCTCGACGAGACCCTCGACGGTGGTGACCGCCCTGCCCTCGAGGCTCGCCGCGAGCACCAGACAGGACCGCACGGGTTTGCCGTCGAGCAGCACGGTGCATGCGCCGCAGACCCCGTGCTCGCAGCCGACGTGTGTCCCCGTCTGGTGCAGATGGTGCCGGATCGCGTCGGACGCGAGCGTGCGCGACGGCAGCACCACCGTCCGCGTCACCGCGTTGAGCGTGAACGTCACCGCGACGTGCTGTTCGCCCGTCTCCTCCTGCAGTTCGGCGAGTTGCTCGTCGATGCTGCGCGTTGCCTTTGCCATGGTCACCTTCCTCCCGCCGACGCGTGCACGGCGGCACCGTCGAGCACTGCATCCTGCGCGGCCGCGAACCCGACCCGGGCGGTCAGCGCCGCCACCAGCTGCGACCGGTACCGCGCGGTGGCGTGAATGTCGGGCTCGGTGTCGATCCGCTCCCGCGCGAACTCGGACAGATTCCGCCACAACGGGTCCCGGTCGTCCGTCGCGGACGCACCCCGCAGCACATCCGTGTAGTCGACGACCTCACCGAGTTCGCCGGCCGACACGTACGTCATCCGGGCATCCGCGACCGCACCGCCTTCGACCCGCACCTGCGCCGCGACCCCGACGAGCGCGTAGTCGCCGTGCCTGCGGGCGATCTCGTCGATCGCCGTCCCGACACCGGGCTCGGCGGCCGGGACGGTGACGCTCGTGGCGATCTCGTCCGCCTCGAGCGTGGTTTCGAGCGGCCCGGCGAACAGGTCGGTCGAGCGGATCTCCCGGACCCCGCGCACCGAACGCACGCTGACCGAGCCACCGAGCAGCGCGAGCACGGCCGGCATCTCGGCGGACGGGTCGGCGTGGACGATCGAGCCGACCGTCGTGCCGCGGTTGCGGATGGTCGGGTGTGCGACGAGACGCAGCCCACGGCCGATCAGCGGCTGCACCTGCGCGGCACCGCGGTCGGCCTCGAGCACCGAGTGGGTGGTCAGTGCGTCGAACGTGACACCGAGCTCACGTGACGACGACACCGCGTCCAGCCGGGGGATGGATCCGATGTCGACGAGGTGCGCCGGCGCGGCCAGCCGCATGGACAGCAACGGGATCAGCGACTGCCCGCCCGCGAGCACCTTTCCCTCGTGAGCCACGTCCGCGAGGATCTGACAGGCCTCGTCGATCGACCGAGGTCGGTGATAAGTCAGTGGCGACGGTTTCATTCCTCAGATCCTGCCCGTATCGTACGCTCGACGTTTCGTGAACTAGTGACAAAACTCACGTCCCACCGATGGCAGATCACGTGAGCTGACCGACCCGATCCGGGGCCGTTCCGTCGTCCGCGGTCGGCTTCGGGTGGTGCCGGCCGGTGCCGACGTCGTCAGCATCCTTGGGGGCGATGACGCGGCACAGGTGGTACATCCCGATCACCACGATCGTGCCGAGCGCGATGCCGCTGAGGGAGAAACTGTCCGTGAACGTCAGCTCCGTGTCACCGATCGCGATGATCAGGCCGGCGGCGATGGGCATCAGGTTGAGCGGGTTGCCGAAGTCGACGCCGTTCTCCTTCCAGATCTTCGCGCCGAGCAGGCCGATGATCCCGTAGAGCACCACCGTGATTCCGCCGAGCACACCGCCGGGGGTCGCGGAGATGACGGCACCGAACTTGGGGGAGAAGCCCAGCAGCATCGCAATGACGCCTGCCGCGGCGTACGCAGCCGTCGAATACACCTTCGTCGCGGCCATGACGCCGATGTTCTCGGCGTACGTGGTCGTCGGGGATCCGCCGACGCTGGTCGCGATGGTGGTGGCCAGGCCGTCGCCGATCAGGGCGCGTCCCATCATCGGGTCGAGGTCGGTCTTGGTGATCTCGGCGACGGCCTTGACGTGTCCGGCGTTCTCCGCGATCAGGGCGATCACACCGGGCAGCACGAGGACGATGAACGTGAGACTGAACGACGGCGCGTGGATGCCCACGATGCCGTTCGCCTCGTCGGAGAACGGCGGCAGCCCGATCCACGACGCCGAGGAGACTCCGTCCCAGTTGACGCGGAAGTGTTCGGTGACCCCGCCGGCGACCGGGTCGTACGACGTGATCATGCCGGTCGTCAGGTCGAGCACCCACGACAGCACGTATCCGAAGAGCAGCGTCAGGAAGATCGCGACCCGCCCGAGGAACCCGCGGAGCGCGACGCTCGCCACCACCAGCACCACCATCACCGTCAACGCGACCCACTGGTCCTGCGGCCAGTAGGTTCCGGCCACGACCGGGGCCAGGTTGAACCCGATCAACATGACGACGGCGCCGGTGACCACGGGCGGCAGGATCTTGAACACCACCCCGCCGCCGAGGAAGTGGATCAGCACGCCGATCCCGGCGAGCACGAGACCCGACACCAGGATCGCCCCCGTCACCTGCGCGGAGGTGCCGCCCTGGGCGCGGATGGCGGCGATGCCGCCGACGAACGCGGCCGACGTCCCCAGGTAGCTGGGAATCCGACCCTTGACGACCAGCAGGAAGAAGAGGGTGCAGAAACCCGACAACATTACGGCCAGTTGAGGATTGAGACCCATGATGATCGGGAAGACGAACGTGGCCCCGAACATCGAGACCACGTGCTGGCCGCCGAGCCCGATCGTGCGACCCCAGCTGAGCCGTTCGCTCGGAGCCACGACCTCCCCGGGCGCGATGGTCTTGCCATCTCCGTGCAGTGTCCAGATAGGCATAGGGGGACCTTTCAGACAGGTGACGGTGCAGGGGTGCCGGCGGCCAGCTTCGATGATGTGCCGCATGTCACAGTTGCACCTCGATAGGAGGGAAACGTTATTACAGCGTCAGCCACCCGGCGTGAGAAGAATCTGCCAGTGCGTGCCCGGCGAAATTGGCAACTTTAGGAATTGATGCCGCGCATCGCCATGATCTTGAGGGCGAGCGACAGGTCGAGGCGCAATTCGGGGTGATCGGTGAACGACCCGAGCATCTTCTCCAGCTTCACCACCCGGTACCGCAGGGTGTTGTAGTGAAAGTGGAGTTGACGTGCGGTTTCGGCGATGTTGATGTTGGTGGCGAGCAGCACCTCGAGGGTGCGCCGCATGTCCTGCGCCTCGGGTGTGTCGGCGGTCAGTTCGCGGAGGGTCTCGGAGGCGAACGACTCGAGTTCCCGGTCGTCCTCGACGAGGCTCAGCAGCCGGTAGACGCCGAGGTCGTCGAAATGCGTCACGGCCCAGGCGCCGGTGATCTGCCGTCCCACCTTCAGCGCGGTTCGGGCCTGGCCGTAGAGGGCCGGGATGCCGTCCACCGAATCCGTCGGCCGGGACACCCCCACCCCGAAGGGCCTGCGCCCACCGCCGCCGTCGCCGCGCACGTACGCGACCAGTTCGTGGACCAGGTTCATCGTGTCGGTGCCGACACCCATCAGGATCACCGTCTCCGTCGCCAGTGCGGTGACGGCGGCGCCCGTGTCCCGGCCCGCGACGGCGCTCGTGAATGCCCGCGCCTGCCGCTCGACAAGCGGCATCCGGGTGGGCATCGACGGCTCGTCCTCACCGACCGGATCGGGTTCGATCACCACGACGACCACGGGACGGTCCAGGTCCCAGCCGAACGTCTTGGCGTGCGCGACGACGTGCTCGTGTTCGCCGCCGCGGCCGAGCAGCAGGTCCCGCACGAAGTTCGCGCGGTGCTTCTCCTCCACCGAGGACACGACGAGTTCGCGGGCGACCACCAGGGCGCACACCGCCGCAGCCTGCTCGACGAGATACAGGTCTTCGCTGCGCAGCGGGTGCCCGGTGCTGAAGTGCACCAACCGCCCGTGATCGATGCCGTTGGCCGAAATCGCTGACACTGCGATGAACTCGTCACCCAGCCGGTGCAGACCGAGCCCGCCCTCCGTCGAATCGGTGCGGACCCGGCCGGTGGAGTCGAGCGCCGCACTCGACGCCAGCCGGTTCAGCTCGGACTCGTCCCCGGCACGGCACAGCTGACGTCCGTCGGGTGTCGTGATCAGCACGGCCCCGCCCAGTTCACCGTGGACGGCGACGGCGAGTTCGGCGAATCCACCGCCGGCCATCACGACGTCGACGAGCACTCTCCGCAACCGGTCCGCCTCGAACACGGCGTCGACCTGCCGGGCCGACAACTCCGCGAGCGCACCCGCCAGCGGGTGTGCCTGCGAGTACAGGTCCGCGACCACGACGACGGGAAGCCCGAGTTCGTCGGCCGCGTCGGACATCTCGGCCGGCAGCGTCGCGGTGGGGTCGTCGAGCCGGACGGCGAGCCCGGAGACGCCCCGCCTGTCGAGCCGGGCGAGAAACGCGCCGATCGGCTCGACCAGCCGGCCGAGAACCGCGGACGTGGTGAGCAGCAACTGTCCGGTCCGGAGCCACGGTCCGATGTCCGGCACCGCCATCACGGCGACATCCGACACCTCACGCGAGGTGCCGGTCGCGCCGGCGACCAGGGTCGGGGAGACGAGGAGATCGGACACCAGCACGTCGGCGAACGATTGCGGCGCAACGCCCGGACCAGGCCCGTCGCCGGTGTCGGCGGCTGCGCGGAACCCGGGAGCGGAACTACCGACATCCCTCGTCGTCACTGCAACACCCTGCTCACCTGATACGACACTCGCCCCGGACGGCGCGAAAGTGTGACCTTAAGTCGCGACCCGAATACCCGTCAAACGATGGTCATGCGGTGCACTCGAGCGGACGGCCGGTCCCGGCCGGCGCATCACGGTGAATCGGACCGCTCAGCTGCTGGAGCCCCCGCCCCGACGTGCCCCGGGTCGTCTTCATCATCTCGGCGAGGATCGACACCGCGGTCTCCTCCGGGGTGCGGGCACCCAGGTCGAGGCCGATCGGTGAATGCAGCCGCGCCAGCTCCGCCGCGGTCGTCCCTTGTTCGCGCAGCAAGGAGACCCGGCGTTCGTGCGTGGCCCGGCTGCCCATCGCGCCGATGTACGCGGCGTCCGATCGGAGGGCCAGGCCCAGCAGCGGGATGTCGAATTTCTCGTCGTGGGTGAGCACCGCGAGGACCGTCCGGTGGTCGACCGGCGCGGTCTCGAGGAACCGGTGCGGCCACATCACGACGACGTCGTCGGCATCCGGGAACCGGGCGCGCGTCGCGAACACGGCGCGGGCGTCGATCACCGTGACGTGGTAGCCGGCGAATGCGCCCAGCGAGCACATGGCCGCGGCGAAGTCGATGGCCCCGAAGATGTACATCCGCGGTGGGGGCGCGAAGATCTCGACCATGCACACCGTCTCGGACTGCAGTTGATACACCAGCGACTCACCGGCGTCGAGACGACGGCGAACATCCTCGACACCGGTCTCGGGCAGGTCGAGGTCGCCCGCGAGTGCGTCCCCGGTGATCACGCTGCGCCGGGTCCGTGAACCGTCACCGGTCTCCGTCACGACGGCGATCGACTCACCACCACGGATCCTTCGCGCCACGTCCGCGAAGTCCGGGAAGTCGCTGCTCCCGATGCGCTGAACGAACACCTCGATGGTGCCGCCGCACGTCAGACCGACACCGATCGCGTCGTCGTCCGCCACGCAGAACACTTCCGTCCGGCTGCGCCCGTCGGCCAGCACGTCCCGCGCCGTCTCGTACAGCGCGCTCTCGACACACCCACCGGACACACTTCCGAGCACCTCACCGGATTCCGACACGGCCATCGCCGCGCCCGGTGCCCGCGGAGACGACTTCCAGGTGCGCACCACCGTGGCGAGGACGAAATTCTCGCCGCGGTCGAACCACGCTTCCAAGCCCGTCAGGATGTCGCGCATCGTCTCGTACTCCTCGGGTGATTCGTCGGGAACCTCACGCTAACCGGCGGCGACCGGCCGCCGCGGCACACAATGCGCCGAAATCCCCAGCGGCCGCTTGTGCATTCTCGCCATCGCTATCGTTCGGCGTCTCCGCAATTCTCGGACGGTCCCCCTTCCTTCACAGAGAACCGAGGATCCACCATGAATCAGTTGCTCAACGGGATCCGGGTCCTCGACCTCACGCGGGCCCTCGCCGGTCCGCTGTGCACGGCACTGCTGTCGGATTTCGGCGCCGACATCATCAAGGTCGAGACCCGTTCCGGTGGCGACAGTTCCCGGCAGTGGCCGCCATTCGACGGCAGCGACAGCCTGTACTTCGCGTCCGTCAACCGCGGCAAACGCTCCGTCGCACTCGACATGCGCAGCGAGCAGGGCCGGAAACTGCTGCGCCGCATGGCCGTCGACGTGGACGTCATCGTGGAGAATTTCCGTCCCGGCGTCCTCGCGGACATGGGACTCGACCAGGAGTCGCTCGCCGAGGACAATCCCGGGGTGATCGTCATGAGTGTCAGCGGTTTCGGCCCGACCGGACCCGAGCAGTTCTCACCGGGTCTCGATCAGGTGGCGCAGGGCATGTCGGGTCTGATGTCGGTGACCGGCGCCGGCGACCACACGCCGATGCGCGTCGGCGTCCCCATCATCGACACGGTGTCCGGTATCTATGCGGCGCTGGGCATCACGGCGGCACTCGTGTCCCGGGGCAATGACGGCGCCGGCCATCACGTGCAGACGTCGCTGCTCGAATCGGCCCTGTCGATCATGTCGTTCCAGGCGCAGAACTACCTGAGCACCGGACGCGTCGCGGAACCGAACGGAAACACACATCCCACCATCACGCCGTACGGCACGTTCGACACGGCCGATTTCCCCATCATCATCGCGACCGGCTCGGACCGGCACTGGGTGTCGCTGTGCCAGGTTCTCGGGGATCCCGAACTCGCCGACCGGCCCGAATACCGCACCGGCCAATCACGACTCGCACACCGCGATCGGCTCACCAAGGAACTTCTCGAACTGCTGTCGGTGCGGCCGGCCGCCGAATGGGTGACGTCGATTCGCGCGGCGGGCATCCCGTGCGGTCCCGTCCACACGATCGATCAGGCCTTCGCCGACCCCCAGGTGCAGGCGCTGAAGATGGTGCAGCCGGTAACCACGCCGGACGGCGGTGAAGTGCCACTGGTCCGGGGTCCGTTCTGGGTGGACGCCGAGACCCTGCCGATCCGGAATGCGCCGCCGATGGTGCTGGGGCAGGACACGGCCGAGGTGCTCGGTGAATTCGGGCTGAGCGACGAAGACATCGAGGGCCTCCGGCGCGACCGGGTGATCTGACACCCGTGTCGGCCGTGGTCGCCTCACAACCGGGCGGCCACGGCCAACGCCACGTGCTCGCACCACGGTCGCGCGACGACCTGCACGCCGATCGGCAACCCGGACCGGGTGATTCCCACCGGAACGACGACGGACGGCAGACCCGTCACGCTGATCGCGCGGCAACTCGCCAGGGCCTGAGACCACGTGAGCGACTGCCCACCGACGTCGAACACTTCGTCGCCGAGCGGCGGCGCCGGGATCGAGGCGACGGGAAGGACGAGGACGTCGCCCATCTCGCCGAGCAGTCGGTGCACGAGTTCCGCTCGCTGCGCCCACAGACGCTCGACCAGGCGCCGGTCCACGTCCCGCGCGGCGGCGAGCATCGTGGCGATGTTGTTTCCGAAGTCTGTGCCGAGTTCGGTGATGTCGGTGTGGGTTTCGACCGCACGCAACCTGCCGAACAGATCGTTGCCCTCCGACAGCGCCCCGCCCTCGTACGGGCGGGCACCGAGATGTCGGGCAGCACCGGCAGCGGCCGCGGCGATCTCCTCGCCGACGGGCACGGTGCCCTCACCGGGCGCCCACGTGATGTCGAGGCGTGAGAGGTCCACCGAACCCGGGTCGGTCCAGCGGTACTGCGGGGACGACAGCACCCGCAGCACCAGGGTCGCGTCGTCCAGCGTCCGCGCCATCGGACCGATCGTCTGCAGCGTGCCGTGCATGGTCGCCGGATTGGTCAGCAGGTGATCGCCCGACGGGACGCCGGGACACTGTCCGTCGGGGTCCACCCTGCCGATCGTCGGGCGCACCGAGCGCAGCCCCGTGCAGTGGGCGGGCCAGCGCACCGAGCCGCCGAAGTCGGTGCCGAGACCGACCACGCTCATCCCGGACGCGACCGCCGCCGCTTCGCCGCCGCTCGACCCACCAGGTGAGCGGGGAACACCGTCGGGCCGGAGCGGATTCACCGTGTACCCGAACAGGTCGTTGTGGGTGAGCCCGCTGGCCCCGAACTCCGGGGTGTTCGTCTTCCCGACGAGAATCGCGCCGGCCGCCCTCATCGCGGCCACCGCGGGCGCGTCGACACGCGGCACGTTGTGCTCGAGCGCGCGCGACCCCGCCGTCGTCCGGACACCCGCGGTCGCGATCAGGTCCTTCACGGTGAACGGGACCCCGGCCAGCGGACCGACGTCCTCCCCTCGGCCGATCCGGGTGTCGAGGTCGTCGGCGGCCCGGATCGCCTGATCCTCGGCGACGGTGACGACGGCGTTCAGCTCCGGGTTCCGGGCCTTGATGTGCGCCAGGTGGTCGTCGAGCACCTGACTCGCGGAGACTTCCCGGTTCGTCACCGCGCGGGCGATCGTCTGCGCGTCCGAGCCGACCCAGCTGCCGTCGTTACCCCACACATGTCCTCCTCGGCTCGTGCTCAGGGGTCGACGCTAGACATCCCCGAACCCGCCGCACACGGCCAGTGTGCACAGGAATCCGTCGCCCGAGCTGTGAAGAGTTGATACTTCGCCGCGCTACGGGCTCTGGGAGGATCAGGTGATGCTCTCGCCCTGGGTCCGCCTCGCCGCCGCGCTGTTCGCGGTCAGCTGGGGTGCCAACCAGTTCGCCCCGATGCAGCTCGTCTACCGCGAACATCTCGGTCTCGGAAACGGCGCCTTCACCGCGATGCTCGCGTCGTACGTCGTCGGGCTGGTGCCCGCCCTGCTGTACTTCGGCCGCGTGTCCGACCGGTTCGGCCGGCGCGCGGTGATCCGCCCGATGATCCCCGTGGGCATCGTCTCCTCGCTCGTGCTCATCGCGGGCGCCGCCGTCCCCGACCTGCTCTATCTGGGCCGGGTGCTGGCCGGACTCGCCTCCGGCATGGCGTTCGGCGCCGGAACCGCCTGGATGAAGGAACTCAGCTCCACCGCGCCCGCCGGGGCGGGTGCACGCCGCGCCGCCGTGTCGTTGTCCGCGGGATTCGGCTGCGGGGCCCTGTTCGCCGGCGTGATCGCGCAGTGGCTCCCCGCCCCCGAACTGCTCCCGTACCTGGTGCACGTCGCGTTGATGGTCGGTGCCCTGGCGCTGGTGTGGGCTGTGCCCGACGTGCGGGTCCGCGCCACCGACCTCACCGCCAAACCCCTGTCGGTGCTGGCGACACCCCAGTTCCGGTGGGGCATCGCCCCCTGGGCGCCGTGGGTGTTCGGTGTGGCGACCGTGTCGTTCGCGACCCTTCCGCCGCTCGTCTCCGAGTCGCTGCGCTCCACGTCGGTGGCGTTCACCGGGCTCGTCGCGGCGCTGACCCTGATCACCGGGGCGGTGATCCAGCCGTGGGCCAAACGGTGGTCGCAGCAGGACGACGCCGCCGCCGGGGTCCGGGTCGGCATCGCCCTCGGGGTGCTGGGCTTCGGCGCCGCGACCGTGGTCGCATACACGGACGGCGCGCTGTCCGTCGCCGCGATCGTCGTCGCGGCGTTCCTCCTCGGATCCTGCTACGGCATCCTGCTCGGTTCCGGTCTCGCGTCCGTCGAAAAATTGGCACCCGCAGACGAACTCGCGCAGACCGTCGCGGTGTTCTACTGCCTGATCTACATCGGCTTCGCAGTCCCGTTCGTCATCTCACTCCTCGCCCCGCACCTCGGCTACGCCACCTGCTTCGTGGGGGCGGCACTGCTGATGCTGCTGTCCGTGGCAGTGGGCCGGAAGGTGAAGGACCGGCACCTCACCCACACGTGAGCGGCGAAGCGTGCCCGGGCACGCTTCGCCACTCACCTGGGGAGGGTCGCTACCGTTCGGTCGCGCCGCACTCGCCGCACGCGGGCACCAGCGCCTCACTGCGCGGCCGTGGCGCACCGGCCCGCGACCGCACCGGGAGCAGCGGCGGCCACGGCCAGTGCTGGCCGAGGCGGCCCCGGGCGCGCAGGAAGCCGAGGCCGAGCACGAGCCCGAAGATCAGGTGCCCGACCAGCGACAACGTGATCGTCGTCGGCGTGAGCGGAAACATGTCGTGCTGTCCGTGCGGCGACAGGGCGACCGTTCCGACGAGCCCGGCCCACACCGGGAACACCGCGAAGGTGACGAACGCGAGGAGGACGACACGGCGCGACCGATGCTGGAGGCCGAGTGCGAGAGCGATGAGGAAGAAGGCGATTCCGATGCCGCCGCCGTCGCCGAGGTACCGCCACAGGTAGCCCACGATCGCGCCGGTCCGGGTGTCGGTTCCCGAGTGCAGCCACGTACCCATTTTCGGAATGAAATCGCCCCACAGCCCGAGCATATACACGGTGTCGAGGCGGAAGACGTCGTAGGCCAGACACGCGAACATCCCCCAGCCGAGGCCATGGCCGACGATGCGGTCGATCGGGTGCGGAGCGAACACGCACAACACGGCGAGGGTGGCGGCGAGCGGAATGATCACCAGCGCACCGGTGGCATTCATCGGCACGACGCCGAACACCTGCGCCGAGATCGCGAGCAGTGGTAGGGAAGCGAGCAACAGGTACAGGCCGATCCGGGCGAAGGCCCAGTGGTGCCGGACCTCTTTGTGGGCGGATTCGACAGCGGGCATGGCGGCGCCCGGCGGATCGTGTTCGTGAACGTCGGGGACGGTGGTGCCGAGGATGCGGGGCATAGCGGGGTTCCTTTCGGTCGAGGGCCGTCTCTCTCCGAGTGGTCGGCTTTCGAGATCCCCAGCGTCCGTCGAGTACCCGGCATGCGAATAGTCCCCCGAGGGGTGGCGAAAGCCACCCCTGCACACACCGTGTGCGCCCCGTCAGTAGGCGCGCCCGAAGATCACCCACCTGCCGTACGCCGACGCCGCGCCACATTGCACGCACACACCTGTCTCCGGCTCGCCGCCGAGGGGAACACATCGCGGGGTGGCAGCGGTGAGGGACTTGATCTCCTCCTCGCACGCGGCGATCCCGCAGTGCAGTGCCAGTGCCCACCCCGTCGAGACCGCGTCCGCGAAACCCTCCCAGTTGTCGACGGTCCGAGTGTGGCTGTCGCGGAACGCGGTCGCACGAGCGAGCAGGAAGGCCTGAAAGTCGTCCAGGACCCCGGGCATGGTCTCGGGCAGGGAGTCGATCGGCACGGACTGCTTGCCGTCGTCGCCGAGCCGTTTCACCATCATCACCGTGCCGGCCTCCAGATCTCGCGGCCCGAGCTCGAGCCGGACCGGGACGCCGCGCAACTCCCACTCGTTGTATTTGAACCCCGGGGTGAGCTGGGGGCGGGCATCGACATGGGTCCGCACCCCAACCGACCGCAGGCGGCGGGCAAGCTCGTCGGCCGCTTCCTCGACCGCAACGTTGCCGCCACGGGTGATCGGCACGATCACCACCTGGTGGGGCGCCAACCGCGGCGGGAACACCAGGCCCGTGGTGTCGCCGTGAGTCATGACGATGCCACCGATCATCCGGGTGCTCATACCCCACGATGTGGTGTGACACAACTCCTCTCGTCCCGACTCGCTGGTGAAACGGATGTCGAAAGCCGACGCGAACTTGGTGCCCAGGTAATGCGAGGTGCCGGACTGCAACGCACGGCCGTCACGCATCATGCCCTCGATCGTGTACGTCGCCACGGCACCCGCGAACCGTTCACCGGGCGTCTTCTCGCCCGGGGGATCGCGGCCAGCTCACGTGCCACCTCGCGAAAGATGTCGAGCGCCAGCATCGTCTCACGGCGGGCGGCAGCCTCGTCGACGTGCGCGGTGTGGCCCTCCTGCCACAGAAATTCTGTGGTGCGCAGAAACATTCGCGGACGCAACTCCCACCGCACCACGTTCGCCCACTGGTTCAACAGCAGCGGCAGGTCGCGGTGCGAGCTGATCCACTTGGCCATCATCTCGCCGATGATCGTCTCCGACGTCGGCCGCACCACCAGCGGTTCTTCGAGCTTTTTCCCACCGGCATGGGTGACCACCGCCAGTTCCGGGGAAAACCCTTCGACGTGTTCGGCTTCCCGGCCCAGGTAGCTTTCCGGAATCAGCAACGGGAAGTACGCATTCTCGTGACCGGTGTCCTTGATGCGGCGGTCGAGTTCGGACTGCAACAGTTCCCACAGCCGGTACCCGTACGGTCGGATCACCATGGTGCCCTTGGCCGGACCTCGATCCACAAGGCCGGCCTTGAACACGACCTCGTTGTACCAGGCAGCGAAGTCCTCACTCTGGGCTGTCACACCGCGCTCATCCCGTGCCATGCCAGCACAGACTACTCGGGCGGATCGGCCGTTTCACCGTCCGCGGCCGAGTCCGATAGCGAGATGCCCGGAGTACTTCGCCGAGATTCCGGTCGGCGTCGTCCAGTGGTCACCGCGCGCGGGCTGGATCGACCCCTCGCTTGCCCCGGCGGCCGTGATCTGCGCAAAACCACCAACCAAAGGCGCCCGGGAGGTGGATGCTTGCTTCGTGAACGTGCACATTTGATTTCTGCTCCGCACCCAGGCAGCCCATATGCGCGGCCGCCGCACTCGAAGGAGTCATACCATGTTGGATTCATTCTGGGACCTGTTCTGGTACACGCTGATGGTGTTCGCGTTCGTCGCCTACCTGATGATCCTGTTTCAGGTCCTCGGTGATCTGTTCCGCGACCGCGGCATGTCCGGTCTCGGCAAGACGCTGTGGATCATCTTCCTGATCGTGCTGCCGTACCTGAGTGTGTTCGTCTACCTCATCGCCCGGGGCCGCGGCATGGCGGAGCGGCACCTCGAGGCGCAGAGCGCGGCGAAGCAGGCGACCGACCATTACATCAGGGAGGTGGCCGGGAAGTCGGCTGCCGAACAGATCGCCGACGCGAAAGCACTGCTCGACGCCGGCACCATCACCCAGGCCGAGTTCGACACCCTCAAGGCAAAGGCGCTCACCTGACACGCGCGGCGCAAAACGGCAGGCAGGCGACGATCCGGTGCGGTGAGAACCGGTGTCCGTCGGGGCTGTCGCAGACAGGGTCAGCTCTGCTTGAATTGATGTATGTGCCGGTGGATGGCGTACTCGGGTGAGCCGATCCTCGCGGAAGACCTGTTGTTCCGTCCTAAACATTCGCTGATCGATCAGAGTCTGCACTCGCGTCTCGGAGCGACGACCACGAATGGTGACGGGTTCGGGGTCGGCTGGTACGGCGAGGGCACCGAACCGGCGGTGTACAAGAGCATCGAACCGGCCTGGAACGACAGCAATCTGCGGGAGATCACCGGTCAAGTGCGAACGCCGATGCTGCTCGCCCACGTGCGGGCCTCGACCGGGACGCCGGTGCAACGCAGCAACTGTCACCCGTTCCGGCACGGGCAGTGGTTGTGGATGCACAACGGCGCCCTTCGCGGTTTCCACGAGATCAGACGCGCGTTGGTGATGGCCGTCGACCCGGCCCTGTTTCCCGACATCGAGGGGTCCACCGACTCCGAAACCTTGTTCTTCCTCGCCCTGACGTTCGGTCTCGTCGACGACCCCTTCGATGCCGTTGCGCGCGCGGTCGGCTTCGTCGAAGATGTGGGCCGCACGCACGGGATCGAGGATCCGGTGCAGATGACCGTCGCGACCACCGACGGTGCATCGCTGTGGATCTTCCGCTATTCGAGTGAGCGGCAGTCGAGGTCACTGTTCTTCTCCACCGGCATCGCGAAGCTGCGCGCCCTCCACCCGGAGGTCGAGGTACTGCACCACCTGGGCGGGGAGACCCGTTTCGTGGTCTCCGAGCCACTCCGCGACCTCGAAGGTGCGTGGAACGAAGTGCCGGAATCCTCGGCCGGGGTGGTCCGGCCCGGCGACGACGAAATCCGGCCGTTCGAACCGATCGCACCGACATGAGTTCGCGCAGCGCCGAGACGACCACCTGATCGCACGATATCCGTTGAGCCGACCGGCGGACATCGACAATGGCGCCTCCGAGTTTTGCGTGGCCGGCGCCCCGCCGGGTTCTTTGTTCTCTAGGTAGGTCGCCCCCACACATGAGACACTCGGTGTTGCGGGATGGACGTTGCGATCGCGTCTACCCCATTCCCACCCGGGCCCGAGGACCTGGGCGGGTGTGCGCCCAGGAGGTGGCCGTGACGTCTTGGGTAACTCGCCGTGGATTGCCGCCCTACACGACAGCCGGGACGGTGGGTCTGCGATGACCGAAGGACCGACGACCAGCGATCCCTCCGAGAAGGCAGTGGGCCCTTCCCGCCTGCTCGGACTCCTGCTGGCGATGGCGATGTTCGTGCTCGTCGTCGACACATCGCTGATGAACGTGTCGATCTCGTCGGTGGTTCGCGACCTCGACACCACCGTCAGCGGCGTCCAGGCGGCGATTGCGCTCGAGGCGCTGGTATCTGCCGCGTTCATCCTGATCGGTGGCAAGGTCGGCGATCTCATCGGACGCAAACGGGCGTACGTGCTGGGTCTGCTCGGCTACGCAGTCGGTGCGTCGGCGATGGCGCTCGCGCAGAGCCTGACGGCGATCATCATCTTCTGGGCCGTACTCGGTGGAATCGGCGCGTCACTTCTGCTGCCCGCCATGCAGTCCCTCATCCACGGCAATTTCGAAGGAGCGGCCCAAAAGAAGGTCTACGCCCTGGTCGGGGCGGCGGCCGCGATCGCCGCCGCCGTCGGACCGCTGCTCGGCGGTTTCATCACCACCTACCTCTCGTGGCGCGTCGGGTTCGTGCTCGAGGTCGTCATCATCGCGGTCGTGCTCTCCGGCATCAAACTGGTCCGCGATGTGCCGTACACGGGACCCCGGGTGATCGACCTGGTGGGGGCGGCCCTCTCCGTTCTGGGCATGGGCGGGATCGTGCTCGGAATCCTGGTATGGCAGGAGGGCGGCGAATCCGTCGGTGCGCTCCTGATACTCGGTGCGATCGCGATGGCCGGACTGACGTACTGGCTCGTGCGGCGCAAACGTCAGGGGAAACCGACACTGCTGGACCCGGATCTGTTCCACTCCAAGGTCTTCCGACTGGGCATCACCGGGCAGATGCTCCAGCAGATCGCCCTGGGCGGCACGATGATCGCGCTGCCGATCTACCTGCAGATGGTGCTCGAATACAACGCGATGCAGGCGGGATTGTCCCTCGCACCCCTCTCGCTCAGCATGTTCGCAGTGGCGGTGCTCGCGGGCAAGAAGGCGGGCGACCGACGCCCGAGCAGCATCATCCGCTGGGGATTCGTGCTTCTGACGATTGGGATCGCGGCGCTGATCCCGATCGTGCCGCGCGCCGAGTTCGGCTGGGGCCTGGTGATCCCGTTGGTGATCGCCGGATCCGGGTTGGGGTTGCTGGTGTCCCAGCTCAACAACTACACACTGGCACCGATCGAGGAAGAGCGGATCAGCGAGGCCGCCAGCGTCAATTCCGCGGCAGGATCGTTCGGGCTCTCGTTCGGGCTGGCGTTCGCCGGCGCCATCATGCTCGCAACGCTGTCCCTCACCTTCACCGCGATGGCGGAATCGAGCACCGTGCTCCCGCCGGCAGAGCAGCAGCAGGTGGCGCAGGTGCTCGAGGACGACGCCGAAGTCATGAGCAACACCCAGCTCGAACAGCTGCTCGTGGACCAACCCCCGGAGATTCAGGACGAGATCATCCGCATCAACACCGACGCACGACCGCTCGCCCTGCAAATCGCTTTGCTCATCCCCATCCTCGCCGGTCTCATCGGGCTGTTCAACTCGTTCCGCATGAGGCGCATACCGGAGCCCGCAGCACCGCCTTCCGGCCAAGGGCCAGCGGGGGACTGACTCGCATCTCCCCACCTGGACAGATTCTCGCCGCCGCAGGCTTCGCCGCTCCCTGACAGGAGAACAAGAGGATCACCGTCGGTCTCGGTGTCGGGTGTGCTCATCGGCTCAGGTCCAGGAGCTGCTCGAAGAAACCACCGATTCCCCGGGCACGATTGACGAGGTGGATCTCGAGGATCCAGTGGCACGGCCGACCGGCAGCATCGAGCCGACGCATCGGCCCGGCCGATCCCGGCTTGATGTAGGAGTCGGTCTTGTGACCGGCGATCTTCTCGTGCGGGAACTCGCCGACCAAATGCCCGGCGATCGAGGAACCGAACTCCCATCCACTCTGCCGGGCAAGGTCGACGACATGGGCATAGAGCTCCGCCCCGGTGACGTCGGGATGTGCATGAAAGTAATCGCGGCCGCGCTGCCACACCGGCTCGAGAGCGTCGCGGAGTGCGATCTTGGCGGGGTCGTCACCGAGGACGTAGGTGCGACCGAAGTCCGCTTCCCACGCCTCGAAGATCGGGCCGAAGTCGAGGAAGGTGATGGCGTCGGCGGCGATGGTGAGGTCCGGCGGATTCGACCTGTACGGCTCGAGCGTGTTGATCCCGGTGCGCACGATCCGCTTGTGCCAGAACCTGCGGGTACCGAACATGTCGTCTGCGAGATCCCGAATAGCGTCGCTGACCGCCGACTCGGACGCGCCGGGGGCGATGAGGCCGCGCGCGACAACCGCGTCGAACAGCGCGACCGCCTTGTCCTGCGCATCGAGCAACGAAGAGACGCGTTCCCGTTCGGAGACAGCGGAGGAAGGCACGAGAACCGATCCTAGTCGGCACCCAGAATTGCCCACACCGTTGACGCAGATCGTCTTGCCTGGTGCAGTGACCGCAGCGCATGCCGTTTCGATCGCGGTGACCTTCACCTGGCTGGGGATGGTTGTCGCCATCTCGTTCCTCGAAGCGCCACTGAAGTTCCGCGCACCCGGGGTGACGGTGCGGCTCGGGCTGGGGATCGGCCGGCTCGTGTTCCGTGCGCTGAACATCACCGAGATGGTGTGGGCGGCACTGCTCATTGCCGGACTCCTCATAGACGGACCAACTGCCCGGGTGGTGGTGGCAGGAGCGACGGCGGTCGCGTGCTCGTGGTGCAACTGGTCGGTGTTCGCCCCCGGTTGTCGCGACGATCCGACCGCGTCCTCGCCGGTGAAGACGTCCCCCGTTCTCACACGCACTACGTCTATACCGGCCTGGAAGTTGTCAAGGTCGGTGCGCTACTGGTGACCGGGATCTTGTTGCTCGGCACCTGAGGCGGCGACCTGTGGCGGGGACCTCCCGATAGCTACAGCTGGCGTATCCACCCGACTGGGATAGCCGCGCGCCGCATGTACTGAGCATGCGCGTTCCAGGATCATCGTCACGCGTGCTCACTTTGGTCGTGTTCAATGACATTCGCCTGCTAGGGAGGCGCGTGCCACGGCCGGTCCTGGCGCACCCTGCTCCGGACATCCGGGCTGCGGCGACAAGATTGATCGACTACATCTTGGCGTGCCGAGGACCTGCGCGGGGTCGTAACCCACAGTCGCGTCGAGTCCACAGCGTGCCTGTCACAACCGACCACGGTGGCCAAATGCTCACATCCCGCGGACTTCCCGGTTGCCAGATCATTTCTGGCCGGCAGCGGCCGGAGCTTCCCCGCTGTCGGTATCAACCAGAGAGGTGTAGGCCACGATGTTGGACAGGTAGCTACGGGCGTCCGCGTCGTACTCTCCCCCACAGGTGACCAGTTGCAGCGTTTCATCACCGTGCGAGCCGTAAACCCCCTCGGCCGGGAACTCCGTCTTCGGATACGTCTCCACCTTGGTGACCGCGAAATGAGCGATGGTGCCGTCGGCCAAGCTCACCTCGATCGAGTCTCCCGCCTCGAGGTCTTTCAATCGGTAGAACACCGCCGGACCCTCATAGGAATCGACGTGCCCTAGGATCACTGCCGAACCCAGCTGGCCCGGAGCCGGCCCGTCCATTGGGCTCGGCCTGACCGAGCAGTTTCGAATCGCGCCACTGAGACTTCGTCTGTCAGCGGGTTCGGTGCGTTCTCGCAGAGGCGAAATGTCGGCCACTCCGCCTACGATTCCCGTGTGACTGAAATTCCCGCGACTCTGCACCACTACACAACGGCAAGCGGCCTACAGGGGATTTTCGCGCCGAAGCCGATCAAGGGCTTTCCAAACGTTCCATCGGAGCGTTCACTAACACTGTGGGCGAGCGATGCTCGGTACCTGAACGACTCCCAAGAGTTGAGCTTTGCCGCCGACGCTTTAGCGGACGCGATGCTCGACTGCGCTGCGCACCACGATGCCGCTCATAAAGCCCGGATCGCGGGCCTCGCCAAGCGGATTCGTGCCGGGGACTTTACTGATCCCAATCCCAGCATCGGTCAGACAGCCCACACCGCTTATGTCACCAGCTTCAGCAGCAGGGCCGACCTGCTCAGTCAGTGGCGCGGGTACGGCGCGAACGGATACTCTATCGAGTTTCCCGTCGACATACTCAAACAATTCTTGGTACCTGCATTTCGGGCAGGGAATGAGTCCATCGGATTTCTTGGTGGAAGCCAACTCTTCCCAGTGCATTACAAGCTCGACGAGTCAATCATCGAAGCCGCGGCAGAGGAGATCGTTCACCCCACGAGCTACAGCAGCGCCGTACAGAATGCGGTGGAATGTCTGGCACAGTTCAAGCACGACGCTTTCGAAGAAGAGCAAGAATGGCGCCTGATCTACTCTGCAGGACACAATTACACCGCGTGCGACTTTCGGCCGTCGCCGACGGGGATGTTGATTCCGTACCTTCAGTTGCGCCTTACCCCTTTCCATCTGCACGACCCGGCGCGGGAAACTGCGTACCCCGGAAAGTTGGTCGAGTCGATTTGGGTAGGGCCGAGCCCCGAACAGGAACTTCGAGTCGAGTCAGTTACAAGGATGCTTAACCAGCTGTCTTTCGGCGACGTTCGCGTCACACACTCGCCAACTCCGTACCGCGGCTGATCCGGATCCCGACTATCCGGTCCAGGTTTCAGTCGGTGTTGGTCGACGTGATACGAGCACGAACACCATGCCGTCCACGTCGGTCCGGCCCGCCGTTATCTAAGGCTAGTGCCACACCCGTGAAGGTTTGCCCTCTTGTAGCGACACACCGCTTGGTTGCGGAACTGGGGCTGGTGGGTGGGCCACGCTGTGGTGGTGGCAGAACGAGTGCGCGTGCGGGAGATCGATGACGACGAAGGAAGACGATTGTTACGGATCGTGCGTCGCGGGAGCGGGTCGGTGGTGACCTGGCGGCGAGCGCAGATGATCTTGCTGTCCGCGCAGCGGATGCCGGTGGCCAAGATCGCCGAGGTCACCTTCACCAGCGCCGACCGGGTCAGGGACGTGATCCACAACTTCAACAGGGACGGTTTCGACTCGCTGTATCCGAAATACAAAGGCGGGCGGCCGGAGACGTTCACTCTGCCCGAACGCCGGGAGATCAAGAAGATCGCCAAGTCCACCCCGACCGAGCACGACCTGCCGTTCTCGACCTGGAGCCTGTCCAAGCTGGCGGACTTCCTGGTCGCCGAGGGGGTGGTCGACGACATCAGCCATGAGGGCCTTCGGGTTCTGCTCCGAGAGGAGGGCGTCTCGTTTCAAAAAGTGAAGACATGGAAGGCGTCCCGGGACCCGGACTACGCGGTGAAGAAGGCCCGGGTCGAGCACCTGTACGCGATCGCCGACCGGGAGGTCGTGCCCGAGCCCGGTGAGCCGGAGGTGGTGTTCTGCCTCGACGAATTCGGCCCCTTGAACCTGCAACCGCATCCGGGGCGGCAGTGGGCCGAACGCGGCGGCAGGCACAAGGACGCCGAGCGTGAGCCGCGACGCCGCCGACGGGCCACATACAACCGCCTACACGGAGTACGGCACCTGTTCGCCGCCTACGATCTGGCCACCGACAGGCTCTACGGGCACGTCAAAGACACCAAAACCCGCACCCAGTTCCTCACCTTCTGCCGCTACCTGCGCAGCCTCTACCCGGCCGGCGTGCGCCTGGCGATCGTGTGTGACAACTTCTCGCCGCACCTGACTACGAAGAGATGCCGCCGGGTCGCCAACTGGGCGGAGGCGAACAACGTCGAGATCGCATACACGCCGACGAATAGTTCGTGGTTGAACCGGATCGAGGCGCAGTTCACCGCGCTGCGCTACTTCGCGCTCGACGGCACCGACCATGCCTCTCATCGCGAGCAGGCCAGCATGATCCGCCGCTACATCATCTGGCGGAACAAGCATGCCGCCGACGAACGGTTACGGGAGATCGTCAACAAGGCAAACGTTGCCTGATACGGCACTAGATTCGTTAAAGTGTCGCCGACCTCATCGACAGGAGACAACCACGAGTGGGCCCTCTAGCCGCCCGCTAAAACCCGCATTGCGGTGGCGGACGGTGCCTCGCCGTAGCGTTTGCGGTAAGCCGCGGCGAAGCGTGAGAGGTGCACGAATCCCCATCGGTGGGCGATCTGGGTCACCGATTCCGGTGATGCCGGGTCCATTTCGAGCAGATCTTGCCGCGCCTGCGCCAGTCGCAAGGATTGGACGTAACGGGTCGGGGAGGTGCCGAGTTCTTCCTGGAAGGCCCGTTGCAGGGAGCGAGCGCTGATTCCGACGTGCCGGGCGATGTCACCGACGGTCACCGGATCGGCAAGGTGTTCTTCGCAGAAATCCAGTGCCTGCTTGAACGTTCGCCGATGAACCCGCGGGTGGTCCAGTTCGTGCAGGGCTGCCGAGTAACTGTGTGGGTGCGACACGAGTAGGCCGGTGAGCAGCATGTCCTGCCAACTCGTCGCCGCGAGGAGGTGTCGGGTGAGTCCGTCTTCCTTGTCCAGGTCGTGAATCAGCAATCGGAGCGATGACATCCAGGTGGACAGTCGTGGCGAGGACAGATCCATCGTGAGGTCGAAGATGACGGGGTCGTGAGGTGGACGTCCGAGCAGGTTCTCCAGACGTTGATTGAGGACGTGTTGGTCTATGCGCAGGTGCATCTGCCGGTAGTCGGCGTCCATCCGCATACTGGCACGCATTCGGGGAGACAGTAGAGCGCCGTGCGCGTCGCCGACCTTCGAGAGCCGATCCGAGCAGGTGATCTCGTTGGTGCCGGAGTACGCCAGCATCACGTCGTAGTAGTCGAGTCGTTCGAGGATGTCGACGTCCATGTCCACCCCTTGCTCCAGGTAGACGAACTGGACATCTCCGACCGATGTTGCCCGTACCTGCCCGCGGAACGGGGCCGTATCGAGGGCGTTGGTTCGATGGATGTCGTGCACGCTGAGGATCTGCGAGGCTCGGGAACAGAATTCGTCGACGTCCGCCGTGCTGAGCAGACGGTGCCGGGCCAGCGGCCCCGTCATCGCCGCACGCACCCATTCCGCGTCGTCGTCGACGGTGTGCCGTCGATGCTCACCCACAGAATCACGATCACTCAATCAATCTCGGCCGCTGTTGCGGCCCGTCCTCGGACTTGTCGCCCCAGCGTAGCCAGGCGCCGCGGCGACCGCCAGAAGTCGGCGCGAAACCCGTGGCGTGATGCGGCTGATCTTGTCGCATTGCGGATAGCGATGCAGGTCACACCCTCTTTACCGTGTGAGCATCGGGCGAACGCCCCTGGTAGCAAGGAGTTGGCTGTGTTTTCAGATTTCGATGTCGCCGTGGTCGGATACGGGCCGACCGGGCTCGTTCTCGCATCCCTTCTGGGCCGTGCCGGCCACCGTGTGGTGGTGCTCGAACGCTGGCCCGATCTGTACGGTCTGCCCCGGCTGACCCACATCGACGGCGAGACCGCACGCATCATCCAGGCGGCCGGCGATATCGAGTTCGCC
This sequence comes from Rhodococcus sp. A14, assembly GCF_011603105.1. Classification (NCBI taxonomy): domain Bacteria; kingdom Bacillati; phylum Actinomycetota; class Actinomycetes; order Mycobacteriales; family Nocardiaceae; genus Rhodococcus; species Rhodococcus sp. A14. The sequence continues at coordinate 84,426 of NZ_JAAOQS010000010.1, forward strand.
CTCCGGGACGCCTCACCGAAGGACACCTACCAATGGTGCAACGGCTCCGGAGATGTCCTCCTCGAGATCGACTGGGCGGGAAAGTCGAGCGGGTTCGACGCCCACTACTCGATGTATCAGCCGGACATCGAGTCGGCGATTCACCAGCGCATCGGGAGCTACCCGAACGTGGAGGTCAATCAAGGTTTCGCGGTGGTAGCCGTCGAACAAGAGCACGACCACGTCGCGCTCCACGTGCGGCCCTGGTCCCGCGACCGGGACGAGCAGTGGTCGAGGAGCGGGACGGATCGGGTGGTGACCGCGCGATATGTGGTGGGAGCCGATGGGGCCAACAGCTTCGTGCGGACCGCGCTGGGCATCGAGGCCACCGATCTTGGCGTGAACGACCGCTGGCTGAACATCGATACCGAGTGCGTGCGTCCACTCGGTCCGGACTTCGGTGTGGCGCGACAGTTCTGCGATCCCGCGCACCCCAACATGTTCATGCCGATTGGCGTGAGTCGTCAGCGCTTCGAAGTTGCGGTTCTCCCGGGAGACGACGCCGCATTCATGGAGTCCGAGGAGTACGCCTGGCAGTGGTTCCGCGAACGACACGACTTGGGGCCGGAGGATGTCCGGATCCTTCGGCAGATCATCTACACCTTCTCCGCCCGGAATGCGGAAACCTGGCGAAGTGGACGAGTACTCCTGGCCGGCGATGCCGCGCACACCATGCCGCCCTACATGGGCCAGGGCGCCTGCTCGGGGATGCGCGACGGCATCACACTCGCATGGAAGCTGCACCTGGTGCTCTCCGGTCGCGCGAGCGATGAGCTGCTCGACACCTACGAACTCGAGCGCCGGCCCCACGCCGAGGCCATCCAGCAGTGCGCGATTGCGCTCGGTGAGATCGCCAACCTCGAGGACCAGGCGGCCGCTGCCACCCGCGATGCGGCGTTCCTCCGCGGAGAGGTCCCGCCGCGTCCGCCGTTCCCCACGCTCGGTGCCGGCGTCATCGCCACGAACGCGGACCGGTTACCCGCACGGCTGGCGGGGTCGCTGTCCCCGCAGGGCGTCGTCACCGTCGGCGACCGGGTCGGCCGTTTCGACGACCTCCTCGGATGGGGATTCTCGATCGTCGCGGTGCAGGATCCCCGCTCGGTGCTCGATCCCGGCCAACTGTCGTTCCTCGAGGACCTCGACGTCATCGTGGCCACCACCGAGCCCGGACGTCCCGGATCGTTCACCGACAGCGACGGAACCTACGCCGACTTCTTCCGGGACCACGGAATCGAGGTCTACCTCGCCCGCCCCGACTTCCATCTCTTCGGGGCCGGTTCGATGAGCGAGCTACCGCTCCTCGTCGACGCCCTCCGCGCGGCGCTCTCGTTCCAGGACGCGCAGGCACCCCGAGTGGAGCGGGCAGCACTGTGACCGCAGAAATCACCGTAGAGACCGCGGCACACTGGCGGGCGATGCCGGCGACAAGGCTGCTCGACGGAGGCATGGACTACGCCGACATCGTGTTGCTCGAACGCGCGACCCGGGATGGCGTTGCGTGGGATGTGGCCGCCGAACGACTGGGAAACCTCCGGCTCGAGGTGGCGGAGGCCGCCCGGAAGGGCGGGCACACCGTGACTGCGCGCAATGCATTCCGGGCCGCGGCCGCCGACTTCGTGTTCGCCCAGATGGCGATCAACGCGGATACCGAGCGCAAGCGGGACCTCTACGATGGGTTCAGCGCGGCGGTCGGTGCGGCGGCAGCATTGTCACCGGCGTCGATGCACAAGATCGAGTTGCCGTTCGCCGGCGGCCGACTGGTGGGCTGGCACGTCATACCCGATCGATCAACCGTCCTCGGGACCGTGATCGTGTTCGGCGGACAGAGCGGCTGGGGTGCCACCTACCTTCGCTACGCGGACGCCCTCGCAGCACGAGGTCTGGCGACGATCCTGGCCGAGGGACCCGGACAAGGTGAAACCCGATTGCGCTACAGGGTCCACCTCGACGTCGATGTTGCCGCCGCGTATGGCGAATTCGTTCGCTACACCGCAGAATCCGGGACTCCGGTGGGAATCTGGGGTAGCAGTGTCGGTGGTTTGTTCGCCGCCCTGACCGCGGCCCGCAACGACCACATCGACGCCTGCTGTGTCAACGGCGCCTTCGCGGCACCGCGTCTGCTGTCGTTCCGCACCTTCCGCGAGCAGGCGGCGGCGATGCTGGGCACCAGCGACGAGACGGCCATCGAACGGAACTTTCGACGTCTTGCGTTCGACCCGGTGAAGGAGCAGATTCGGTGTCCGCTGCTGGTGCTGCACGGCGGCGCCGATCCCCTCGTCAGCCTCGAGGACCAGCAACCGTTCCTCGACGGCGCGGATGATGCAATGCTGCAGGTGTGGGACGACGGCGAGCACACGATCTACAACCACGCCGACGAGCGGAACGATCTCGTCGCCGATTGGTTCGCCGATCGGCTGACCACATCGTCGCGTGACGGTATGGGAACCATGGAGCTGGCGGACCGGGAAAGGTAGCGAAGAATGATGCGTTTCGAGCACGAGAGTCTGCCGCAGCGCGTGTGTTTCGCCTCCGGGCAGGCGGCGGCAATGCTCGCCGGGGAAATCCAGCGACTGGGCGCATCCCGGGTGATGGTGCTCGCATCGCAGTCGGAGGCCGAGCGCTCGGAGCAGCTCACCGCCGACCTGCCGGTCGTAGTGCACCACAACGAGATAGCGATGCACGTGCCCGTCGAGGTGGCCGAGCGAGCCCGCACCGCTGCGGCCCGCCACGAGGTCGATGCCATAGTCAGTGTCGGCGGTGGTTCCACCACCGGACTGGCGAAGGCGATCGCGCTCACGACCGGGCTGCCGATTGTCGCGGTGCCCACGACCTATGCGGGATCGGAGGCCACAAATGTCTGGGGCCTGACCGAGAGAGCCCGCAAGACCACCGGAGTCGACGCACGGGTGCTGCCGCGGGCAGTGATCTACGACCCGGCATTGACGCTGTCACTGCCCGCTCCGATGAGCGTCGCGTCCGGGTTGAACGCGTTGGCGCACTGCGTCGATTCGATGTGGGGTCCGCGCTCGGATCCCATCGATCGGGCGTTGGCGCAGGAAGGGATCCGGGCACTACGGACGGGGCTGCCGTCGGTGGTGGCCGATCCGACCAGCCTGATCGGCCGGGAACCCGTCTTGTATGCGGCGTACCTGTCCGCGGTGGCGTTCTCCTCGGCGGGCTCGGGACTGCACCACAAGATCTGCCATGTCCTCGGCGGGGCATACGACCTGCCGCATGCCCAGACCCACGCGGTCGTGTTGCCGTATGTGCTCGCATTCAACGCCCCCGCGGCACCGGAAGCCGAACACCGCATCGCGACCGCACTCGACGCGAGCACCGCACTCGACGGCCTACAGAAACTGCGTGATCAGCTCGATGCGCCACGCGCCCTGCGCGACTACGGCTTCGACGAGTCGGACATCGACAGTGCGGTGGACGCGATCTTGCCGGCGGTCCGGCGAACAACCCACGTCCGGTCACGGCCGACGAACTACGCCGCATGCTCCATGCGGCGTGGCGAGGCGCCGAGCCGAGGACGATCACCAGCAACACGGAGAAATGACGACATGATGACCGAGCACAGGACGGACGCGGCGCACATCACCGCAGACCAGCAGGCCGTCGAGGACGACCTCGTGGCCACTGTCGTCGCCTCGTTCGACGACACTCCCGATCCGCGCCTGAAGCAACTGATGCAGGCCGTGGTCCGGCACCTGCATGCCTTCATCCGCGAGGTGCGGCTTACCGAGCAGGAGTGGAACAGGGCCATCGAGTTTCTCACCGCCGTCGGGAACATCACCGACGACAAACGCCAGGAATTCGTTCTGCTCTCCGATGTGCTCGGTGCCTCCATGCAGACGATCGCAGTCAACAACCAGGCGCACGCGAACGCCACCGACGCAACGGTGTTCGGCCCGTTTTTCGTCGCCGACTCCCCGCAGATCCCGCTCGGCGGGGATATCGGCAGCGGCGCCCCGGGGCAGCCGTGTTGGATCGAGGGCACCGTCACCGACACCGACGGCCGCCCCGTCCCCGGCGCCAAGGTCGAGGTCTGGGAGGCGGACGAGGACGGCCTGTACGACGTGCAATACCCCGACGGCCGGGTCTCCGGCCGCGCTCATTTCTTCACCGACGACAACGGCTCCTACCGGTTCTGGGGACTGACCCCCACCCCATACCCGATTCCGCACGACGGCCCGGTCGGCACGATGCTCGAAGCTGTCAATCGCTCGCCGATGCGCGCATCGCACTTGCACTTCATGGTCACCGCAAACAACCTCCGGACCCTGGTCACTCACATCTTCGTCTCCGGAGACGACCTGTTGACCTCTGACAGCGTTTTCGGAGTCAAGGACTCGCTGGTGCAAGACTTCCTCGAGCAGGCTCCCGGTACCCCCACCCCTGACGGTCGCGATCCCGGCGACCGTTCCTGGTCGCGAGTCCACTTCGACATCGTTCTGGCACCAGCGGGTACCTGAGCAGCGTCGACCACGAGCGTGAGAAAAGATCCACATCAGCACGGTAGTGCGGGCGTACCGTCGATGGCATGACCGAGGAGAACCAGGTTGCGCCGTGGGACGACATCTACCGAGGCGACGCGGAGGTATTTACGGGACCGGTGCCGTGGAACATCGGTGAGCCGCAACCCGAGATCGCCGGGCTGATCGCGGAGGGCAAGTTCCGCAGCGACGTGCTGGACGCGGGCTGCGGGCATGCCGAGACGTCCCTCCACCTGGCGGCGCAGGGGTACACGGTGGTGGGCCTGGACCTGTCGCCGACGGCCATCGCGGTGGCGCAGGCGGCCGCCGCCGATCGTGGACTGACGACGGCCACGTATCAGGTGGCGGACATCAGCTCGTTCACCGGTTTCGACGGCCGGTTTTCCACGATCGTCGACAGCACCCTGTTCCATTCCCTTCCCGTCGACCGGCGGCGGGACTACCTGCGCGCGGTCGCTCGGGCGGCCGCGCCCGGCGCGTCCTACTACATCCTGGTGTTCGCGAAGGGCGCCTTCCCCGAGGGCGAAGGACCGAACCCGGTGACCGACGACGAGCTGCGCGAGGCGGTCGCCGAGTTCTGGACCATCGACGACATTCGCCCGGCTTTCATCCACGCGCTGCTCGGCCCGGAGCAAGCCGCGAACTGGGAGCACGACGAGAAGGGGCGGTCCATGCTGCCGGCGTGGCTGCTGTCGGCTCACCTCGACTGATCGCCCGGCGGAAACCCCTACCCGACAGAACTATTCGTACCGGACGGGCGCAGGAGGAATTCTCCGGCAAGTTGGATGGCTTCGCGTTTGGTGTACCCGGGGTGGTCCGCGACGATGAAGTGGCGGCCGATCGCAAGTCCGAACATGAGGGTGCTGCGTGCCTCGATTTCGTCGGGGTCGGTGACGAAGGTGCCGAACATCTTTCGCAGAAAGTTCATCCGCTCGTTGTCGATGGCGTGCAGGCGCGTCGCGACGGACCGGTCGTGGTGGGCCCAGGCCCGGATCGCGAGATCGATCCGTTGAAAGTCCTCCGAGTAGGTCAGTTGCCCCACGCGCCGGATTCTGTCGGCGGGGGTGCCGCCTTCGGCATCGGCCTGGGCGATAACGGCTTTGGTGCAACGGCGTTCCCACTCGTCGAGCATTTCGGTGAGCAATGCGGGACGGCCGTCGAAGTAGCCGTAGAACCCGCCCTTCGTCACGCCGAGTTCGGCGGCGAGAGTCTCGACTCGGACGGCGTCGGGCCCTCCTCGTGCGAGGGCGTCGAGGCCCGCCTCGATCCAGCGGGTTCGTGTCGTGCGGGCGACGGCGGGAATCGGGCCACCTCCATTGATCGCGTTCGATGTGTACGGTACCGTATAGATGAAATATACGGTGCCGTATAGATCGGGGACGACAGTGCCACGAATAGCAGAGGCCACCTACATCGAGCAGCCCTGGCGTATCCACGAATTCACGAGAGACTTCGACGTCGAGGACGTGTGGTCGTTCCGCACTCCCGGAGCCGGGCCCGACGACTTCCCGGCGATGCTCGCAGCGATGCGAGCCGCGGGAGGACCAGCGAAGCAGCCCCGGCTGGTGAGGTTCCTGTTCGCCGCTCGATGGAAACTCGGGGCACTCTTCGGCTGGGACAATCCGTCAACTGGTGTCGGTGAGCGGGTTGCCTCGCTCCGCGACCGCCTGCCCAGCGACCTCCGCGCCGCTCCGCGCGGCCCGGACGACGAAGGCATGCCCCTCACAGCGGTGTACGAGCTCGACACGGAGTCCGCCCGCGAGCTGGCGAACAAGACCGTGCACACCGTGATGCATCTCGGCTGGGCGAGAGGAGCGAACGGCGATTACGAACTGCAGATGACCGTTCTCGTCAAACCCAACGGATGGTTCGGGCGGCTCTACATGACCGCCATCGCGCCTTTCCGGTACCTCATCGTGTACCCGGCCCTGACCCGGCAATGGGAACGAGCCTGGCGCGACCGCCACCATGCCGAGGCAAGGTAAGGAGGCTTGCGACCTCAGCGGCTCACCGCGGTTTCCCGCTCGACGCGCGACAGCTTCTCGGGGTTGCGCACGATGTAGAGCCCGGTGATCTTGCCGTCGTCCATCCGCACCGCCACGACGTCGTCGATCTCCCCGTCCAGCCGGACGATCAGCGCGGGGGAGCCATTCATCTGCACCGGCTCGACCGACACCGTGCCGTCGATCCGGGGCAGGCCGGCCGCCAGCAGGCGACCCACCTTGTCGGCCCCCACGATGGGCCGCAGCACGGCCTGCTTGACTCCGCCACCGTCACCCAGGAGGACGACGTCCGGTGCGAGCAGGTCGAGCAGGCTCTGCAGATCGCCCGTCTCGAGCGCCCGCTGGAACGCCTCGAGTGCGTCTCGGGACTCGGCCGGGGATACGACGCCGCGCGGCCGGCGCGCCGCCACATGGGCCCGCGCCCGGTGCGCGATCTGGCGGACGGCGTCCGGGCTCTTGCCGACGGCGTCCGCGATCTCGCCGTACTCGAGAGCGAACACCTCGCGCAGCACGAACACGGCCCGCTCGGTCGGCGCGAGCGTCTCCAGCACCAGCAACATCGCCATCGAGACGCTGTCGGCCAACTCGACATCCTCGGCCACGTCGGGCGCGGTCAGCAGCGGCTCGGGCAACCAGGGACCGACATAGGACTCCTTGCGCCTGCTGAGTGTCCGCAGCCGGACGAGCGCCTGGCGAGTGGTGATCCGGACGAGGTACGCACGCTGATTGCGGACCGTGTCGAGATCGACGCCCGCCCACCGCAGCCAGGTCTCCTGGAGGATGTCTTCCGCGTCGGCGGCCGATCCGAGCATCTCGTAGGCAACGGTGAACAGCAGGTTGCGGTGGGCGACGAACGCCTCGGTGGCGGGATCCGAACGATCGTCCTGGCTCCCGCCGCGATCGTCGGGTGTGGTCTGCGACGTGCCGGCCATGGGTGGCTCCTTCTCACTCTCGACTGTGTCACACACCAGACACCGGGCCCCGCCGTTTTGTGACACCAGACGGCAGCCGACCCGTGTTGCCCGCTGCCAAATTACGTGACTTCGAAGTCGCGGCGTGAGCGATTGTCACAAGGATCGGGTCGCCGGCGTCTCATGTTCGTCCAGAGCAACACAACACACGAGTGAGGACGAAGTCATGGACGCCCGATTCAACCTGTTCGACAACGAGATCGCCATGAAGTTCGGCAAGCGGTTCGCCAATGCCGCCCTGGTGATCGACCAATCGCCGCTGCCGAAGGCCACCCAGCACCTGGTCGAGATCCGGGCCAGCCAGATCAACGGCTGCGGCTTCTGCACCGACATGCACACCAAGGACGCCACGGCCGCCGGCGAAACCCCGGTCCGGCTCAACCTCGTCGCGGCCTGGCGTGAGGCCACCGTGTTCACCGAGGCCGAGCGGGCCGCGCTGGCGCTCAGCGAGGAAGGCACCCGGCTCGCCGACGCCCACGACGGCGTGTCCGACGAGACCTGGGCCCAGGTGCGCAAGCACTACGACGACGACCAGATCGCCGCACTGGTCTCCCTGGTCGCCCTGATCAACGCCGCCAACCGGATCAACGTGATCGTGCGCAACCCGGCAGGTTCCTACGAGCCCGGCATGTTCGCCAGCATGACGAGCTGACCGGCAGACGACAGCCCCCTGACAACGAGTACTTGACCCTGACACAGTGACAAGGACTCGAATGGTCGACGAAGGAGGTGGTTGTCGTGAACACAACCAACCACGATGGGCCGCATGCCCACCTCGTCGACGCTCTGCCCGCAGCCGACCCGTCGGGTCGGCTGCGGGCGGCGCTCTCTGCAGGCACGCACCCCGATCCCCGTCTCACGGACACTCTCGTCGAGCGGTGTGCCGTCGAACCGGATTTCTTCGTCCGCGACATGCTGACCTGGGCGTTGTGCCGCCTGCCGAGCGAGCTCACGGTGCCGCGACTGGTCCGAGAGCTCGGGGCCGACTCCGCGCAGGCCCGCAGTCAGTCGCTGCACACCCTGTCCAAGATCGGGGACCGGCTCGCCTGGCCCGCGGTGTCGGCACTGCTGCACGACGAGCACGACGAGGTCGCGCGCAGTGCGTGGCGGGCGGCCGTGGCACTCGTGCCGCCCGGCAACGAGGCTGCACTCGCGGCCGATCTGGCGATCGAACTCGGACGGGGTGACCAGCACCTGCAGCTCAGTCTGAGCCGTGCGCTGGTGGGACTCGGGGACGCTGTCCTCCCGGTCCTCGACGCGGCCGGGACCAGTCCCGACCCGCACATTCGTGCGCACGCGGATGCGACGAGGCGACTCTGCCACGATCCCGACAGTGGGTTCACCCTCGCGGTCGAGACGGCGAAGCGCGTCGCGGTCGCCGGTCCGGACACGTAGCAGGAGGAGATGGGATGTTGATCGGTGAGGTCTCCCGGCGGTGTGGTGTCAGCACACGGATGTTGCGGCACTACGACACGTTGGGGCTGGTGAAGCCCACGGGCCGCACGTCCGGCGGCTACCGCGAGTACTCCGCCGACGACATCCGACGGCTCTTCCACGTCGAGAGCCTCAGGACCTTGGGGCTGTCGTTGAACGAGGCCAAGCGGGCACTGGACGAGCCCGATTTCGCACCGGCCGACCTGGTGGGAGACCTCATCCGACACACGCGCCGGCGGATCGCTGCCGAGGAGGAACTGCTCGGCAAACTCGAACGCGTCGACGCCGCCTCGCCGGCGGAGTGGGAGGATGTCCTGCGCATCGTCGGTCTGCTGCGTGCGCTCGAGTCGGAATCCGCGGCCCGTCGTCAACAAGCGATCCTGTCTCAGGACGGAACTGCGGCGCTGCCCGTCGAAGCGCTGGTCGAGGCCATTCTGTCGGAGGACGACCCGAATGTGGCCGGAGCGCTGCAGTGGTCGTTGGCGCGGGTCGCCGGCCCGGGACTCGAGGTTCTGGCCGACGGTCTCGACGCGCAGGATGCCGACGTCCGGCGTCGCGCCACCGCCGCGATAGCGGCAATCCACACCGCGGAGGCAACGGCACATCTGAGACGAGCACTCGATGATCCAGAGGCCACGGTCCGCGGGTACGCGGCACTCGCTCTCGGCTCTCGCGGAAACGTCGACGCGATCCCCTCCCTGATCGAGTTGGTCGTCGAGGGGCGGCGCGATGTCGAGGCTGCCGAAGTGCTGGGCCTGCTGACGACGGTCTCGGCCTCGGCCGACGCCATCGTCGAGGTCATGCAAGACACGCTCGACAACACCGAGGACGCGCCCACGCGGTTGCGGATCACGCAGGCCCTTGCCGAGATTCCCGGCACCGCGGCGCGGCGGGCACTCGACCGGCTGGCCCACGACGGCGACCGGCCGATCGCGTCCACCGCGGCCTCGATCCTGAACACGCTGGACCGCGGACGGAGCCGGCGCCGCCGATCGGGCATCGGGACGGGAGTGATGGTGGACGACACACGGTCACCCAAAGTTACTGGAGCATGACAGCATTCGTAGCCGACCCCGATTCGGTGACGGTCCGTGGCGGTGACCGAATTTTCCCAGCCCCATTGCGGCCTTTGACCGATTGACGGCCATCCGTTGCGGGTAGTCGGGTTCGGGGTTGGTTCGCACCGGACTGCCGATCCGGGGTACGCCGGGCGGCCGGCTCCGGGCGCTCGGCGTCGACCGATGACGGCCGATGCGGGTGAAGGGAGTCGACGATGATGACCCGACTGCAAATCGCGGCAGCGGTGGTCGTGGGCTATTGGCTGGGCCGAGGGCACCGGAAGAAACTGGGACTGCTGCTCGCGGCGGCGGGTGCCGGCCGCCTCGCCGGCGGACCCCAGGAGATGGTGGACCGGGCCTCGAAACTGCTGCAAACCTCGCCCGAGTTCGCCGAGCTCAGTGAATCGGTGCGTGGCCAACTCCTCGACGCCGTGAAAGTGGCGGCCATGACCGCCGCCACCGCCCGAGTCGACGCACTCAACAATCGGCTGCTCTCCGGCAGCGATGCGGTCCTGGAGACCGCCGAAGACCTGGTCGAGGACACCGCGGATATGGCCGGAGACGTCACCGACGACACCGTGGACACGGTGGACGAAGCCGCCGACGACACCGTGGGCTCAGTGCACAAGCTCGCCGACGACGCCCTGGGCATGATCGGGGCGCTGGGACGCAGGAAGCGACCGAAGAAGGCACCGCCGTCGGACGACGTCGACGACGAGACGGCAGTGGAGGCCGAGAACGAGGAGGAGGCCGAGGACGAGGAACGACCGGCGCGGCGACCGCCCCGCAAGCGGAGCACCCCGGCGAAGACCTCCGGCAGTCGAAAGCGAGGAGCACAGCGATGACCACAGCAGGTGGCGGCCCGAGTTCCAGCAGCCTGGCCGATGTCATCGACACCATCTTGGACAAGGGCCTGGTCATCGACGCCTACGTGCGGGTCTCACTGGTCGGTATCGAACTGCTCACCATCGACGCCCGCGTCGTGGTCGCCAGTGTCGACACCTACCTGCGCTTCGCCGAGGCGGTGAACCGACTGGAGATCGGCAGCGAACCGAAGGGCCTGACCGACCTCGTTTCCGATGTGAAGGGCAGCGGCAGCACGAAGTCCAAGACCAAGGGTGCGCTCGAGGCCGTGGGAGAAACGCTCGGTGAGCTCCTCGGCGGATCGGAAGCCGAACGCGAACCCGAGCCGCGCCGGAGGCGAAAGTGATCCGACGACACTGACGTGGCCGCGCCGGCGCTCAGGCCGACTACATATTGCTGTTCCTGATAGGAGACGCCCACAGCCGGGTACGTTCGTGGCATGGGTGACGAGGCAATCGACCCCGAAGTGGCATATGAAGCCCTTTCCGCCGGCGCGCGCCTCGCTCTGCTGCGAAACCCCGAAGGCATCATGCCGCCGCAGTTCATCGGGCAGGTGATGGCCGTATGCGAGGACGCGTGCGTCGCGGGGATCAGTGGTGGAGTTGATTCGGTACCGCAGATGGCGGTTCTCCAAGGGCCACTCTCCGAATACCTCTCCCAGTGCAGGTGTGTGCTGGACGCGTGGTGGATCTCGTTGACACCGCAACTCCGGGCTGTCATCAGGTGTCGCGAAGCGGTACCCGAATCGTTGGCGCTGCAACTACCCAAACACACACCCTGGACCGCGGTGTCCACGCCGTGTTCCCACCTGTTGGTGCGCGACTATCTCGAATTGCAGGCAACGGGACTCGAACTGATGTAACCCGGACGGTCAGTCGGGGATCTTCGCTCCTGAAATGGCGTCTGGTTCGTATTCGTCGTGGCGGCGCAGCCAACCCATGAAGGGGTCGTCGCCGCGGCGAGGTTGCGGTTCCCAGTCCTCCTGACGGCCGCGGGCAGTGAGGTCGAGCCAGTGATAGGTGCCGAGGAGGATCTCGGTGGAGCGCGCGTAACCGGAGTAGGTGTGGAAGATGCGCTCACCCTGACGGAGGAAAGCACTGACGCCGTGCTCTTCGCCGCACCAGCCTTTCCACGCGGGGTCCGACTGCACGAGTTCGGCCTCGTCCTTGTAGTTGTATTCGACCGGTGCAACCGACGCGTCGAGGGTGACGTGGAAGTCATAGTTGAAGTCGCTGCCGTGCGAGGAGTACCAGGGGAAGGTCCAGCCCATTCGCTGTCGGTACTGCTCGAGTTTGTTCAGCGGTGCGCGTGACACGGCCGCGAACGAGGTGTCCCGGGCGTAGAGGTGCCGGAGGTTGCCGACGTTGTCCATCGTGAACGAGCAGGAGGGGCATCCCTCGTCGGCGTCGGGTTCGAACATGAAGTGGTAGATCAGGAGTTGGCCGCGGCCGTCGAACAGGTCGGCGAATCCGGTCCTGCCGTCGGGGCCGTCGAATGCGTAATTCTCGGTGATCTCGACCATCGGCAGCGCGCGCCTGGCGGCGTTGACCCGATCGCGGTGGCGGGTCAGCTCCTTCTCCTGTGCGAGTAACTCGCGGCGCGCGATGAGCCATTCCTCGCGGGTGGTGACCTGCGGATCGGACGCTGTCATCGTTCGTCTCCTCTCGAAGGGCACCTGCAATCGTCGCAGGCGACTCTCGGCGGTGGCTACCACCGAGACCGGGAACGACTGATTCGCGGTTCGGCTCCTCGTGCAGGATGCGAAGCTGAGTTGGTGAGTAGCGCTCTCCATCCTGCGGTGGAACCGTACGAAGCCGGGTTTCTCGACGTTTCCGACGGCCATTCCCTGTATTGGGAGACCACCGGAAATCCCACGGGGACGCCGGTGCTGTATCTGCACGGAGGGCCGGGATCTGGATGCACTCCCGTCGCACGACGCTTCTTCGACCCGAATGCTTTTCGCGCGGTGCTGTTCGACCAACGCGGATGCGGGCGCAGCCGCCCGCTTGCCGCCGGCCCCGACACCGACCTATCGACCAACACGACAGCACATTTGATGGAGGACATCGAACGCCTGCGTAAGCGTCTGGGGATCAGGCGTTGGGTCGTGGCCGGGGTGTCCTGGGGTGTGACCCTGAGTTTGGTCTACGCCCAACGACATCCCGAGCGTGTCCTCGCGATGGCGCTCGGAGCGATCACGTCCGGATCCCGAACCGAGATCGACTGGATCACCCGTGACATGGGTCGGATCTTCCCCAGGGAGTGGGAGGAATTCATCGCTCCCGTGCCGGTCGGCGGACGGCACGGGGATCTGGTGGCCGCGTATGCGCGCCTCCTCGCCGACCCCGACGCGGCAGTGCGCGAGGAGGCGGCGAGGAGGTGGTGTGCGTGGGAGGACACCCACGTGTCGTTGATGCCGGGAAGGACTCCGAGCCCCCGATACGAGGACGCAACGTTCCGGATGATCTTCGCCAGGTTGGTGACGCACTACTGGAGCCACGAGTGCTTCCTCGTCCCGAACCAGATACTGGACGGAATGAGCCGTCTGGCAGGTATCCCGGCAGTTCTGGTCCACGGCCGCTTCGATGTTTCGGGACCGTTGGACACGGCCTGGAAGCTCTCGCGGGCCTGGCCGGAAAGTCGACTCGTCGTGGTTGACGATGCCGGCCACGGTGGAGGTGGGTTCAGCTCCGCGCTGGTGGCCGCCTTGGACTCCTTAAGCCGGCCATGATCGCGGCCTCAGAGAGCGTCGGTCCACGTCACGTACTCGTGAGGATGACGAGTTGCTGGGTCGCCCGGGTCATGGCGACGTAGCGGTCGACGGCCCCTTCGATCCCCGTGCCGAAGGTGTCCGGGTCGACGAGGACGACCAGGTCGAATTCGAGCCCCTTCGACAGCTCCGGGGTCAGCGACCGGACGCGGGATGTTACCCGGAACATCGGATCGCCTATGACGCAGGCGATCCCGTCGGAGTTCGAGTCGAGCCAGGTGTCGAGGATCGAGTGCAGATCGGAAGCAGATCCGTGTACGACGGGGATGTCGTTGCTGCGGATGGAGGTCGGCACGTTGGCGTCCGGGAGGACGGCTCGGATGACCGGCTCGGCTTCCGCCATGACCTCTTTCGGCGTCCGGTAGTTGACGGTCAGCGAGGCCAGTTCGATCCGGTCGAGCCCGATCCGCTCGAGCCGTTCCTGCCACGACTCCGTGAATCCGTGCCGGGCCTGGGCCCGGTCGCCGACGATGGTGAAGCTCCGAGACGGGCAGCGCAGCAACAGCATCTGCCACTCGGCGTCCGTCAGCTCCTGCGCTTCGTCCACGACGACGTGCGCGAACGTGCGGTCGAGCAGGTCGGGGTCGGTGCTGGACATCGCAGCTTCGTCCACCAGCATTTCCTGCAGGTCCTTCTGCCGCAGCTGCGTCATCAGACTTTCGCCGTCGTCGTAGGCATCCGCTGCGATGAGGTCGTCGATGACCTTGGACCGCTGCTCGCGTTCGGCGGCGACGACGGCGTCGTGGCGACGCCGGCGTCGTGATTCCTCCGGGTCGCCGAGCCGCTGCCGTGCTGCGTCGAGGAGTGGCAGGTCGGACACCGTCCAGCGCTGGGCGTCCGGGCGTTGCAGCTTCCGAATGTCGTCGGGGCTGAGCCAGGGAGCGCACTTGCGCAGGTAGGCGGGCACCGACCACAGGTCGGCGACGAGGTCGGCCGCCTCGATCAGGGTCCACGCGTTGTCGAGGGTCGTGCGTAATTCGTCGTTCTGCTGCAACGATTTCCGGAGCTGGGCCACCGGAATGTCACCGTCGTACTTGTCGATCAGGATCGTGAGCAGCAGCTCCCAGATCTGCTCGCGCGCCTCGTTGTGCGGAGTACCGGGTTCCGGCGCTTCGAATGCCTCGGCCCAGTCGTCGGCGCTCAGCCAGATGTCGGACCACTCGGTCGCGACCGTCATGCCCTCGGTGGGCGGCTCCTCGTAGAACGCGACCGCCGCGTCGATGGCCTTCACCAGATCCGCGGACGACTTCAGGCGGGCCACGTCGGGGTCGGTTTCGACCTTCGCGGTGGCGCCCTCGGCGACGAGGTCCCGCAGGGTGCAGAGCTGCACGCCCTCCTCTCCGAGGCTGGGCAGGACATCGGCGACGTAGGCCAGATAGGGCTCGTGCGGACCGACGAACAGCACGCCGTGACGGAGTCGGGGGTCGGAGTAGAGCAGGTACGCGGCGCGGTGCAGTGCCACGACGGTCTTGCCCGTACCCGGCCCGCCGTCGACGACGAGTGCGCCACGGGATCCCGCGCGGATGATGGCGTCCTGGTCGGCCTGGATGGTGCCGAGCACGTCCCGCATCCGGGCCGACCGGTTGGTGCCCAGGCTGGCGATGAACGCGGACTGGTCGTCGAGCGCTGCGTTCCCCGCGAACCCGTCCGGGGTGAACACCTCGTCCCAGTAGTCGCTGATGCGGCCGCGGGTCCAGCGATACCTGCGCCGGCGGGCCAGGCCCATCGGATTGCCGTGGGTCGCACCGAAGAACGGCTCGGCCACGGGGGAGCGCCAGTCGACGAGCAGCTGATTGCCCGCCCGGTCCATCAGGCCGAGTCGTCCGATGTACACGGGCTCGGGGTTGTCCGCGCTGACGAAGTGCCCGAGGCACAGGTCCAACCCGTAGCGGCGCAGGGCACGCAACTCGGCGTTCAGCCGGTGGACCATCATGTCCCGCTCCATCGCCTCCTGGCCCAGCCGGCGGGGCGCCTTGCGTTCGGTGTCGATGCGGTGGTCGAGGTCGGCAATCGACTGCTCGAGGCTTTCCGCGATGGCCGCGAAGTGCAGCTCGTCGTCGGCGATCAGCGTCGGGTCGGCCTTGGGTGCGAGGTGGTCGGGAAGGTCGAACACGTTGGTAGTCAGATTTTTCATGTCATCAGCTCCGATCTGCGGTTCGGGCGATCGTGTCGAGCAGCAACGTCGCGGCGACGGCCGCCCCGTCGGTACGGATCGTGCCCGCCACGGCAGCCGCTCGTGCTCCGGTCTCGGGGGTCAGGGCCGCCGTGAGCGCGGTCGTCAGGGACTCGACGGTCGGAACCGGACCGTCGTGCGCCGCGCCGATGCCCAAGTCGGCCACCCGGCCGGCCCAGTACGGCTGGTCGGCCGCCTGCGGCACCACCACCTGAGGCGCGCCGGCCCGGGTGGCCGTCGTCGTCGTCCCCGCGCCGCCGTGGTGCACGACGGCGGCCACCCGGCCGAACAGTGCCTGCTGGTTGACCTCGCCGACGACGAAGCAGTCGTCCAGATCGTCGATCAGGGCCAGGTCAGCCCAGCCGCGCCCGACGAGTGCGCGGCGGCCCTGCGCGCGGATCGCCTCGATGGCCACCTGGGCGGCGTCCGTCGCCGCGTGCAAGGGCATGCTGCCGAAACCCACGAACACCGGTGGTGTGCCTGCGTCCAGTAACGCCACCACGTCGGCCGGGAGTGGGCGGTCGTCGGTCAGGATCCACGCGCCGGTCTGCACGACGTCGAGGTCCGGCGTCTCCTGCCACGGGTCCAGGGTCGGGTCCGTCGCAAGCCACGGCCGGTCGCCGATGACGTAGTCGCGAACGTTGCCCACCGGGGGCAGGCCGATCGACGCCCGGTTGGTGTCGAGCGCCTCACCGAACAGCGCATCGATGCTCTGAGCGTCCAGGTCCCACAGCATCCGGTTGTCCGCCACGTCCGGCGGGAACGCCCGGCCCGGGTACGCCAGCGGCCGCCGATGCGGCGACGGCAGGGTGAGCTGCTGGAACGTCACGGACACGGAACGGATGCCCAGCTTCTCGGCGACCGACAGCGCTCCGGCCGCGGCCGGCATCGCGCCGGTCGCCACCAACGCGTCGCATCCCTCGGCGGCCGCGGTGACCGCCTCGAACTGGCCGGCGATCAACTCGGCCGCGCGCCGGGGCAGGTCCGCCGCCGACGGCGCCGCCGTCGTCAGCCCGCGCGCCGACCGGCCGACGGGCACCATCGGCACACCGACCCCGGCCAGCCGCTCCGCGAAGTCCTCGTCCGGCGGCGCGCACACCCGCACCTCCGCGCCGAGTTCCCGCAACCGCACCACGAGTCCCACCAACGGTTCGACATCCCCACGTGACCCATACGTCGACAACAACACACGCAATTCGCGACCCCCATTTCCGCAGGTTCTGGCTTCGGCCGGTAATTGTGCGGCACCACCCGGGCCTTGCCGCAAGCCCCCCGGTGCGCTATAAATTGAAAGTGGAAAGGGGTTGGTACTCCTCTCCACTTCCTCGTCCGATCCGGACACATTCCCAGACATCGTCGGCGCGTCGTGGATCGAATGCGTTCGCACACAGTCCAGCTCGCCGATCACGGTAACGCGGCCCGGCCGCAGGGGATGCCGGGATAGACTTCTCGGCACACGCCGCTGGTACGCCCTGGCCTGCCGTCTGCCCTCTCGGGACCAGCCCCTCGCCGGGCGCGCCGTGGTGCGGCGCGCGAATCATGTTGCGTCTCAACACTCACGAGGCCGCGGCGATGTCCACGCTCGTCACACTCACGTCGCTCGACAACCGAGAACCCGCATTGCCGGCATGCGAACGAATAGGGGTTGACGAGATGCGGCAGATCGTCGAGTTGATCCTCGACGGCACACGCCGGCTGCTGAAGGCGCAGGACATCGGGTTGGACGTGACAACGGCAGCCGAGGACTACCTCGCCGCGGAAGGTACGAACCCGAGTTCGGTTCCCGGCCGCTGCGGCGCACCATCCAGAAGCAGCTCGACAACAAGTTGTCGAGCATGCTCCTGAAGGGGGTCCTCTCGCCCGGCGACACCGTCCGCGTCGACGCAGACGGCGCCGGCTTGTCGATCGGGGTCGGGAGCGCCGCAGGTGACGGCGCGGCGCCTTCCGGAGAGGGGTAGGCATTGCACGTGCCTCTCCCGACTTCCGCCATCCCGAGAGTGGCCGCCGGCGGTGGTGGTCGGTGTCGCTGCGGGTATTCTCGGCGGCGTGTCGACCACAGCCGCGTTGGGGTCTCTCATCGGTATCGCCGCCGCGGCCGCCGTGTTCGTCGTATCCGGTTGGGCAGTGTTGTGGCCGATGGATGCGGCGGCAACTCGCCGCAACGTGGGACGCGAGGATTTCCGTCCGATAGTCGACGAATTGGTCGTGGTGACAGCGGCTTCAGGAGGTCTCGGAGCAATCATCGCACTGCAGGTGGCGGCGGATCCTCGGCGGGAACCCCGCACGCCGCCGTGGCCCTGATCGGGGTCTTCCTGGCGTGGGCTGCCCTACATCTGATGTATGCGGCTCGATACGCCTTCCTCTACGACGAGGAATCAGGTCCTGAAACAACGACGGGCGGTATCGATTTCAACTCCACTGCCCCGCCCGCGTTTCGCGACTTCTTCTACTTCAGTTACAACCTCGGGATGACCTACCAGGTATCCGATACCGACGTCTCGAGCCCGGAGATTCGGGCCGTGGCGCTCCGGCATTGCCTGTTGTCCTATGTTTTCGGTCCAGTCATCCTCGCGACGACGATCAACCTGGTCGCCGGGATCCTCACCAGGTGAGGATCCGGATTCGCTCGAGGATCCGACTGACCGGCAGCCGCACGAGTAAGGCCGGACTGCTGTTCACGTGCCTCGTTCCCTCGACCGTCCAAGCGTTGATCGGATTCACCGCGGTTTCCGGAGGGAACGTTCCCGGTGCCATCGCCAGCGCATCCGCATCCAACCTCTTCGGCATGTTCCTGACGCCCGCGCTCGCGTTCACGATGATGTCGACTTCAGGACAGATGGGTGCGCCCGGTGCCGCCGCACTGGGAATCGGACTGCAACTGTTCCTGCCGTTCGTGCTGGGTCAGATCCTCCGCCGGTTGATCGGCGACTGGGTGGCACGCCACGGTTCCGCACTGAGGTACGTCGGCCGCGAATCCGTCGTGCTCATCGTGTATTCGGCATTCTCGGCGGGCGAACGTGACGGAGTATGGCACTCGGCCCCGTCCACCGCGTTACTCCGACTGGTCCTGCTGTCCACGGTGCTCGTGACGGCCATCCTCTGGCTCACGCGATTCACCGCCGACCTGATGCGGTTCGAACGCGCAGACGTGCGGGCCATCCAGTTCTGCGGAACGAAGAAGGCTCTCGTGACCGGGCTGCCGATGGCGGCTGTCCTGTTCGCCGGGCAGCCCGTCGGGCAGATCATCCTGCCGCTGATGGTGTTTCATCAGGTTCAGCTCACGATGTGTGCATGGCTGGCGAATCGATACCGGCACCGTGTCGCGTGATGCCCGCACACCGACCGACGGTGGCGGATTTCGGGGCTCGCGAGAACCGAGCATCCTGCCTGTTCCCCGGTGTTAATGTTGATCTACTCGGCCCCACCGAAAGGTGCACCTCGATGAGAAGATTCACTCGAAGAGTCGGTGGAACCATTGTGGCGCTGACGCTCACCGCCGCCGCGTTCGTCGTGTCACCGCCACCGGTGTACGGATTCGCCGAGGATATTTGCTACACCGAGGACGGTGCGCCACCGCACAACTGCGCTCCGCTGCCACCTGAATGCCTACTCGACGATCCCAACTCGCCGATCTGCGGCGCCGAGGCGTTCCTCCGTTACGGGTTCACGTTGCGCCGCCCGCTCGGCGGACGGAGTCTCGTGCATTCGGATTCGACGTATATCATCGCCCGCACCGTCGGCTTCTCCGAGCAGGATGCCTACTGGATCGCGGCGTACGACGAAGCGACCGACCTCGGCACGTTCGCCCCACGCGACATCTTCGGCCGACTCGTCCCCGACGCCGGCGCATTGACCACGAAGGACATCAGCGGACTGGTGCGCACCCACTTCGCCACCGGCGGGTTCCTCTTCCACTTCCTGCCCACGATGCGCGGACCGGCGGATCCCCTGCCCAACGGCTTGCAACCGGATGTCGACGATCCACGGCACGAGGTCATGCTCACGCACCTACGGAATTGGGCCCTGGCCGGGCCGGGAAGTGGCGCACCGTTGTGCACGGGAGGTTTCACGAACCCCTCGGAGGACGGCGACTATGCCACGGGTGCAACGTGTTACGGCGATGCGAATCCCGTGCAGATCAACGGCACCTACAGCCTGGAGACTCCGGCCGCCATCCCGTTCACCAACATGACCGGGCAGCAGGTCATCTCCGACACGGTCCTCTCGTCACAGTTCGACTCCTGGATCGGCGAGAATTCCTGGAATGCACGGACCGGCATCTACATTCACGCACTCGGCGATCGCATCTCGCACCATGTCTGCACCGACGCCGGCACGATCACTCCGCCGGGACCGGCCGGGCCGGACTTTCGGATCGATCTGAACCAGCCCACCTGCGACCAGGGTCCACATGCCGTCCGCCACGAATACGAGACGGGCGTGGATTTCGCCGGGCTCGACCCGGAAGACCGGACCACCGAGGCGGCCCTGTCGATGGTGTACGACGAACTCGTCAACTTCGCGCGGGTGCGCGGAACGCTGGACGAGCGCGCCACGACGCCGACGACCAAGAATGCACTCCTGACCGACGGCCTCGTGCCGGCGCTCGAGATTCGGGAGCCGGTCGAGCGGTTGAACGCCGTCACCGACGTCGGCTGCCGAGTCGGCGTCCCGGCGTTCCCCGGAAATCCGGTGTGCCGGGATTGATCGTGCCCGTCGGCGTCAGCTGCCGAAGGGGGATGCGCTGTTGGAGTACCGCGCGAAGTCGCCCTGCGCCCCGCTGTAGACGTTGAGGTCGACGTCGCCGTTGACTCCGGGGATGCGACCGGTGCTGGTGTACTGCCAGAACGTCCAGTTGCTCCAGCCGCCGGGGAGGGGGCCGGGCGTGTTCTGACCGTTGTAGTCGGCGATCCACAGCGGGTATCCGGCGAACTCGTTGGTGTTCGCCATCGCCGTCCGCCAGAAGTTCGGGTACGTGTAGATGATCGGCTGACGTCCGGTGAGCGATTGGACCGTGTTGAGGTAGCGGTGCGTCCAGTCGATCAACGCGGCGGGCGGCAGCCCACCGGATTGCTCGAGGTCGAGGACCGGAGGCATGTCACCCGGACCGTTGATTCCCAGCACCACCGTCGAGTAGAACGCGGCCTGCGCTTCCGGCGACTGGGTGGGGTCGGCGTAGTGGTACGCGCCGCGGGCAACGCCGGCCACGCGCATGGCGAGGCAGTCCTGGACGAAGAACGGATTGACGTAGTTGAGACTCTCGGTGGCCTTGACCATCGAAAAGTCGTGGCCGGCGTTGCGGACGGCGAACCAGTCGATCGGTGACCCGCCCGGGTGTTGCCACGAGGCCACGTCCGGACCTCTGACAGGTTCGGCGGCGGCATGCCCCGGCACCGCGGCCGCGAGCGCACCGGCGAGCAGTAGTGGTGCGATCTTGGAGAACCTTCGGACCTTCACCCCGATAGCCATGCGCCCGAGGGTAACGTCTTCCCGCTGCCCGCACGTGGCAACGGACGTCACTTCGTCACGAACGCCGCCTGCCGGAGCGCCTCGCCGCGCGCAGCCCGGCCCGGGGCCGACGACGCGTTGATCGCGAGCACCGACAGCAACTCGTACGCGACGTGCGCTGCCGCGATGCCGGTGATCTCGGCGTGGTCGTAGGCGGGCGCCACCTCCACGATGTCGGCGCCGACCACGTTCAGGCCGACGAGTCCGCGCAGCGTGTTCAGCAACTCGCGGGACGTCATGCCGCCCGCCTCGGGTGTTCCGGTGCCCGGCGCGTGCGCGGGATCGAGGACGTCGATGTCCACGGACACGTAGACCGGTCCGCCGTCGAGCCGTCGACGCATCCGTTCGACGATGCTGGCGACGCCGTCCACCTCGTAGTCGTCGGAGCGGATGACCTGGAAACCGAGAACGGCGTCGTCCTCGAGGTCCTTCTTGCTGTACAGCGGGCCACGGATGCCGATGTGCTGCGAACGCTCGAGGTCGATGAGCCCCTCCTCGCTGGCCCGCCGGAACGGGGTGCCGTGTGTGTAGGGGGCGCCGAAGTAGGTGTCCCACGTGTCGAGGTGCGCGTCGAAGTGCAGCACGGCGATGGGACCGTGATCGCGGGCGAGGGAACGCAGGATCGGCAGGGCGATGGTGTGGTCGCCGCCGAGCGTCAGCACGGTCGAGCCGTCCTTGCGCAGGTCGGTGACGGCGCCGTCGACGGTGGCGAGGGCCTCCTGGATGTCGAACGGGTTGACGCCGATGTCGCCGAAGTCGGCGACCTGCTGCGCCGCGAAGGGGTGCACGTCGAGTGCGGGGTTGTACGGACGCAGGAGCTTCGACGCGGCGCGGATGTGGCCGGGGCCGAAGCGTGCGCCCGGACGGTAGCTCACGCCGGAGTCGAACGGGACGCCCATCACGGTGACGTCGGCGCGGGACACCTCGTCGAGCCGGGGGAGGCGGGCGAACGTGCTGGGTTCGGCGTAGCGCGGCGTGCGGGTGGCGTCGACGGGGCCCTGGATGCGGGTCGCGTCGACGGGGCCCTGGATGCGGGTCGCGTCGATGGGGCCCTGGATGTCGTCTGTACTCATCGGAATCCTTCGGTGTGTGCCGGAGACGTGGCGTCGTCGTATCGTTTCCTTGGAACGCATTCTTGTCAACACCTGTTTCCTATACGAGACACAACGAAGGATCGATGCATGGCGAACGAGCTCGCAACCGAAGGTGCGTCGGGCGTCGACGCGCCCAGGATCGGCCCCCGGCTCAAGGCCGCCCGGCAGGCCCAGCGCCTCACCCTCGACGACCTCGCCGCGAGCTGCGGCATCACCAAGGGCTACCTGTCGAAGATCGAACGGGACCACGCGAGCGCATCCGTCGCCACGCTGGTGCGGATCTGCGCCGCTCTGAACATTCCCGTCGGGTCGCTGTTCGAGAGCTCCGCCGCAGGTGAGGTGGTACGCGCCGACAACTACCCGCCGATCAGTTTCGGCGGGGAGCGCATGGCCGAGTTCCTGCTGACACCGTTCGGCGAGCGCCGCATCCAGTCGCTCCTGAGCCGGATCGAACCCGGCGGCGGGAGCGGCTCGGAAACGTACGAACTGCCGGTCGACGTCGCCTTCGTCTACGTCGTCTCGGGCCGGATCCGCATTTCCTTCAACGGTCCGGGGGCCGGGGAGGACGTGTCGCTCGCGACCGGGGACGCGTTCACCTTCTCGCCCCAGTTGCCGCACAGCTTCCGCGCGCTCGGCGACGACACCGCGACCGTTCTGTGGATTCTGGCCCCCGCACTACCGGACGACGTCCGGCCCACCGCCCGCTAGGAAACCGTCAAGCGGTTTAGGAAACATGTGTTGACAGTCACGGCTCGCCCGTTCATTGTTGTCCACATCACTCCACCGCTCAGGAGCTCAACGTTGGACATCACCAAGATTTCTCCGCGCCCGCCGGGACTGGCCGGCGCACTCCGCGCCCGCAAATCGGTCGAGGCGATCGTGGCGCGCAACGACCAGGAACCCGGTCACGGCCTCAAGCGGTCGATGGGCCTGGTGCACCTCACCGCACTGAGCATCGGTGCGTCGCTGGGAACGGGCATCTTCGTCATCCTCGGCGAGGCGACACCCAAGGCCGGCCCCGCCGTCGTCCTCGCCTTCGTGCTCGCGGCGTTCACCGCCCTCTTCTCCGCTCTCTCCTACGCGGAACTGGCAGGCAGCATCCCCGTCTCCGGTAGCTCCTACTCGTACACCTACGCGACGATGGGCGAACTCTTCGCGTGGATCTGCGGCTGGTGCCTGATGCTCGAGTACGGCGTCTCGGTCGCGGCCGTCGCCGTCGGCTGGGGCGAGTACATCAACGAACTACTCCACGGCATGTTCGGCATCTCGCTACCCGCCGCGATCAGCGAATCACCGGGCGCGGGCGGCATCGTCAACGTGCCCGCCATCGTCATCGTGCTCGTCGCGGTGGCACTGCTGACCCGGGGAGCGTCCGAGAGCGCCCTGGTGAACACGGTCATGGTCGCACTGAAGATCCTCGTGCTCGTGTTCTTCTGCGCTGTCGCGTTCACCGCGTTCCGCGCCGGAAACTTCACGCCGTTCATCCCCCTCGGCGCGGCAGGCGTGACGGCCGCGGCGTCCCAGGTGTTCTTCGCCTACATCGGGTTCGACGCCGCCTCGACCGCAGGCGACGAGGCGAAGAACGCGAAACGCGATCTTCCCCGCGCGATCATCCTCTCGCTCCTGATCGTCACGATCCTCTACTGCCTGGTCGCGATCGCCGCCGTCGGCGCGATGCCCTGGCAGGACATCGCGGGTGAGGGCGCCGCACTCGCGACCATCCTGAATGCCGCGACCACCAGCACCTGGCCCGCCATCCTCCTGTCGGCGGGCGCGGTGATCGCCATCGCCAGCGTCGTCCTCGCCGTGATGTACGGGCAGACCCGGATCCTGTACGCGATGTCGCTCGACGGCCTCGTTCCGCGGGTCTTCTCCCGCGTCAACCCGCGCACCCGGGTGCCCGTCGTCAACATCGTCGTCGTCGGCGGTGTCGTCTCCGCGCTCGCGGGATTCGTGCCGCTGGGCGAACTGGCCGACGCGACGAGCATCGGCTCGCTGTTCGCGTTCATGCTCGTCAACATCGCCGTGATCATCCTGCGCCGCCGCCATCCCGACCTGCACCGCAGCTTCCGGACCCCGCTCTTCCCGCTGATGCCGGTCCTCGGCGTCGTGTTCTGCGCGCTGCTGCTGTTCGGTCTCGGCGTCTCGACGTGGGTGGCGTTCGCTCTGTGGATGGCAGTCGGGCTCGCGATCTACTTCGCGTACGGAGTCCGCAAGTCCGAACTCCGCAACAGCCCGGAAACGGTGACGGCACCATGAGGGCAGCGCTGTTCCAAGGTCCCGAACTCTCCTTCGACGTCGCCGCGAACCTCTCCGCTATCGCGTCGGCCGCGCAGACGGCGGCGGCGTCCGGGGCATCTGTCCTGGTCTGCCCGGAGATGGCGGCCACCGGCTACAACATCGGATCCCTGATCGCGGAGCGGGCCGAACCCGCCGACGGACCGATCGCGGCCCGGATCGCAGAAATCGCACGCGAGTTCGGGATCGCCGTCGTCTACGGATACCCCGAGGCGGACGCAGGCGTCGTCTACAACAGCGTGCAGGTGTTCCACCCGTCCGGGACGTCACTCGCGAACTACCGCAAGACCCACCTGTTCGGCGAGCTCGACCGGTCGCACTTCGCCGCCGGCGACGAACTGGTGGTCCAGTTCGACCACGCCGGAATCCGGTGCGGACTCCTGATCTGCTACGACGTCGAGTTCCCGGAAGCCGTTCGCGCGCATGCCGACCGGGGAACACAGTGGCTCGTCGTCCCCACCGGCCTGATGAGCCCGTACGAATTCATCGCGGAGAGCGTCGTCCCGACCCGTGCGTACGAGAGTCAGCTGTTCGTCACGTACGTCAACCGGTGCGGCACCGAGGCCGACCTCGACTACTGCGGGTCCAGTTGTGCGATCGCGCCCGACGGCACCGAACTCGCCCGCGCAGGCCGCCACGAGGAGCTGGCGATCGTCGACCTCGAACTCGACGTCCTCCACCGTTCCCGCCGTGAGAACACCCATCTCGACGACCGACGCGTCGACCTCTACCCCTTCATGCAGGAGAAGACTTCATGACGATCCCCGTCACCCCGGACAGCACCGCCGCGGACACCGATCCCCGGCCGCTCACCATGTTCGGTCCCGACTTCCCGTTCGCCTACGACGACTACATCGCGCACCGCTCGGGTCTCGGCGCGGTGCCCGCCGATCGCCACGGCACCGAGGTGGCGGTCATCGGTGGCGGCCTGTCGGGGATGGTCACGGCGTACGAGCTGATGAAGCTCGGCCTGAAACCGATTGTCTACGAGGCCGATCAGATCGGTGGCCGGATGCGGTCGCAGCCGTTCGACGGGCACCCCGAGGTGGTCGCCGAGATGGGCGCGATGCGGTTCCCACCGTCGTCGACCACCCTGTTCCATTACCTCGACGCCATGGGACTGCGGACCGAGGCGTTCCCGAACCCGCTCGCCGACAGCACCCCCAGCACGGTCATCGACCTCAAGGGCGAAAGCTACTACGCGCAGCACCTCGACGACCTGCCGCCCGTGTTCAGGGAGGTGTCGGATGCGTGGCAGCGCACGCTCGAGGATCACGCCGAGCTGATTCCGCTCCAGCAAGCGATCCGCGACCGTGACACCGCCGAACTCAAGCGCATCTGGAACGACCTGGTGGTCCGGCTGGACGATCAGACGTTCTACGGCTTCCTCGCCTCGTCCAAGCACTTCGCGTCGTTCCGGCACCGGGAAGTGTTCGGGCAGGTCGGTTTCGGAACGGGCGGCTGGGACACCGACTTCCCCAACTCGATCCTCGAGATCCTGCGCGTCGTCATCACCGCCGCCGACGACCACCACCGCGGCATCGTCGGCGGGTCGCAGCAACTGCCCCTGCGGCTGTGGACCGACACCCCGTCGGGGATGGCGCACTGGCCGGACGGCACGTCGGTGCGCGCGCTGAACGGCGGAGCCACCCGTCCCCGCGTCACCGAGGTCCGGAGGACCGCACCGCACCAGGTGACGGTCACCGACTCGTCCGGGGAGATCCGCACGTACCCGGCCGCGGTCTTCACTGCGCAGAGCTGGATGCTGCTCAACAACATTCACTGCGACGACGACCTGTTCCCGATCGACCACTGGACCGCGATCGAGCGCACCCACTACATGGGGTCGACGAAGGTGTTCGCCCTCGTGGATCGTCCGTTCTGGAAGGACAAGGATCCGGTCACCGGCCGCGACCTCGTCAGCATGACCCTGACGGACCGGATGAGCCGCGGCACCTACCTCCTCGACCACGGCGACGACAAGCCCGGTCTGATCTGCCTGTCCTACACGTGGTCCGACGATTCCCTCAAGCTGCTGCCGCTCGACGCGACGGAGCGGATGAACCTCATGATCAAGTCGCTCGAGGAGATCTACCCGGGAGTCGACTTCCGCAGTCACATCATCTCGACTCCGGTCACGCTGTCCTGGGAGACCGAACGCGACTTCATGGGTGCGTTCAAGGCGAACCTCCCCGGCCACTACCGCTACCAGGAGCGGCTGTTCAGTCATTTCATCCAGGACGAACTCGACCCGCGGCATCGCGGTATCTTCCTTGCCGGCGACGACATCTCGTGGACCGCGGGCTGGGCGGAGGGCGCCGTGCAGACCGCGCTCAACGCCGTCTGGGGCGTGATGCACCATCTGGGCGGCGCCACCCCGGCCGACAACCCCGGCCCGGGCGACCGGTACGCCGAACTCGGCCCGATCCGGCTCTGCGACTAGCGCCCGTGAGTACTTATTAACGTCCCGCGGTTAATAAGTACTCACGGGAGCGTCAGCCCAACCAGTCCAGGACCGCGGCGGCCGTCCACGACTGCTGCATGCTGCCGAGGGGCTGACCGGTGAACGGTTCGTAGTATTCGGCGAAGCTGCCGTCGCTCGCCTGCCGCAGCCCCTCGGACCGCAGCAGGTGGGCGCGCTCGGCCCACCCGCGCCGGGCGAACGCCCAGGAGAACAGCCACGTCATCACCGGCCACACCGGACCGCGCCAGTACTCGCGCGGCCGGAAGTCGCCCGACACCGGCGACGTCGACGGCGGCACGGCGTACCGAAGGTCGGGGTGGCCGCAGAATTTCGGTCCCTCGAACGTGCGGAGCAGGGCGCGTTCGGCGTCACGGCTCAGGCCGCCGCACAGCAGGGGAGAGAACATCGCGAGGGTTTCGGTGGAAATCCACCGGCCGCTGCGCAGATCGAAATCGCGTGCCGCCCCGGACCGTTGGTCGGTGGTGGTGAGGACGCCCTGCCGGAACCGGGCCGCCCACCCGTGCAGTTCCCGGACGTCGGAGTTCGGCATCGAATGTTCCTCGCCGATGGTCGCGAGCACCTCGCACGCCATCGAGAACACGGCGCTGACGAACACGTCCTCCACCGCGAAGCTCATGGCGGTGGCCAGTTCCGCGTCGTCGTAGCGGACCGTCTTCATCTCCTCGAGCAGCCACAGGTAGCGGTCGTATTCGCCGTTGGACGGCCGCTGTCCGGTGTCGGCGACGTGGGACAGATCCTCGCGCAGATATGTGGGCATCACCCCGGCCACGACGTTGGCGTACGAGTGGTCCCAGCGCGGCGAGTTGTCCATGCCGGACTCCCAGCCGTGGTACAGCGCGATCCGGCCGTTGCCGTCGAGGTCGCGGGCGTTGGCCAGCCAGCGGTGCCAGCGCACGAGGTCGGGCCAGCGCCGGTCGAGGAACTCCTCGGCGACGGCGCGGGTGCTGCGACCGTGCCTGCGCGAGTGGTCGAGGATGCGCTGCACCGCGATGGCGTGCACGGGCGGCTGGGTGATCCCCGACGTCTGCGTGCCGCTCGGCGCGTGCGCCGCGAGGGTCCCGCACTCCCAGCGCGCGGGGCCGGGGAAGTATCCGTCGACGCCGTTCGCGAACACGATGTGCGGGATCATCCCGTTCTTCCACTGCGCCGACAGCAGGGTGTCGAGTTCGACGACGGCCCGCTCCACGCTCAGGGGCGCCAGGCCGACCGCGACGAACGCCGCGTCCCAACTCCACATGTGTGGGTACAGGCGCGGCGCGGCACTCGTCATCGTGCCGAGGTCGTTGCCGCGAAGCAGGTACGCGGCACGTGCCGCGAGCTGTGTCGGGGTGAATCCGCGGTCCGCCATTGCACCATTCTGCTGCGGGCCGGCCCACATCGCTCGTCGGACGGGTTCAGCCGGCGAATCCGCAGGGGGTCAGCGTCGGACGCGAGTTGCGCAGCGGCCGCAGTTCCGACACCTTGCGGAGCAGGGTCGACCCCCACAGGCCCCGGCCGAGGGGCAGCGTCACCTCGCGGGTGAACGCGAGGTCGGGCACCTGTCCGGGCAGGTCCGCTGCATCGCCGGAGGAGAGGTGGAACGGCATCGGCGGGACGGTGTAGTCGCCGTGAATTCGCATTCCTTTCTGCGTCTTGCGGCTCAACCATTTCGGTACCGAGTCGAACATCATCCGGCCGCCGGGGAAACGCCGGGCGCAGTCGCCGATCAGGGACAGCGACTCGTCGGCGGGCAGATACATCAGCAGGCCCTCCGCCGACACGAACACGGCCCGGCCGGTGTCGACGTGGTCCATCCACGAGCGGTCCAGCGCGGACACCGCGAGTGTGGTGACGTTCGGCTCGTCCGGCAGCAGTTGCCTGCGTAGCGCGACCACCTCGGGCAGGTCGATCGACACCCACCGGACGTCGGGATCACCGATCCGCCAGTAGCTGGTCTGCAATCCTTCACCGAGAGCGACGACCGTTCCGCCGGGGTGATCGGCGAGGAACGCCCGTATCTCGTCGTCGAAGGCCCGAGCGCGCAGAGCGTGGGATTGGCTCGGCTTCCCGAAGTTCTCGTACGGATAGTCGAGGGTCTCGTAGAGCGTCACGGCGAGCGGGTCGACCAGCGTGCCGTCGGGACGCGACGCCTCGACGGCACGGTTACGGAGGGTCCACATCATCGTCGCGGGAACACCGGTCAGGGTGGTCGCGTCCACCCGTTTCCGGTTATCGTCAGCCACGCGGCACCGGCTCTGCCACTTCGAGCTTGGAGTGCTTGCGCGAGTAGACGAAGTACACGATCAGGCCGAGGATCAGCCAGATCCCGAACCGCAGCCAGGTCTCCCGCGGCAGCGACAGGATGAGCCAGCCGGAGAACACGACGCCGATGATCGGGATGACCGGCATGAACGGAAGCGTGAACGTGCGGGGGACCTCCGGGCGGGTCCGCCGGAGCACCGCGACCGCGATGCAGACGACGATGAACGCCGACAGGATTCCGATGTTGGTGAGTTCCGCGACGGTGTTGATCGGGAAGAACCCGGCCAGCAGCGCCGAACCGATCCCCACGATCCACGTCACCCGCGTCGGCACCTTGCGGACCGGGTGCGTCTTCGCGAACCATTCCGGGAGCAGGCCGTCCCGGCTCATCGCGTACCACACGCGGGTCACACCGAGCATGAAGGTGAGCACGACGGTGATGATGCCGACGATGGCCCCGACCGCGATGATGTTCGCGACCCCGGGCATGCCGACCGACTCGAACGCGGTGGAGAAGCCGCTCTCGGGGCTGATCTCGGTGTACTTCTGCATTCCGGTCAGCACGAGGGTGACCAGGACGTACAGCGTCATCGCGATGCCGAGGGAATACAGGATTGCCTTCGGCAGGTGCTTGGTGGCGTCCTTCGATTCCTCGGCGGCGGTGCTCATCGCGTCGTATCCGAACACCGCGAAGAACACGGTGGCCGCGCCGGTGAAGACGGCGGCGGTGCCGAACGGGAAGTAGGGGGTGTAGTTGGCGCTGTCGATGTGGAAGACGCCCAGCGCGATGATGAGGACGACCAATGCGACACCTTGATCGCCACCGCGATCGTCTCGAATCGACCGACACTGCGGATTCCGCGCGAGAGCACCCAGGCGGTGCCGAGGCAGAACAGGGCCGCGAAGACGTCGAACACGTGCCCGTCACCGGTGCCCAGCGCGCCCATCATCCAGTCGGGCAGGCTTATGCCGACCTGTTCGAGGAGAAACCGGAAGTACCCGGACACACCGATGGCGACGACGGCCGCCACCGCGATGTATTCGAGCAGCAGGTCCCAGCCGATGAACCAGCCGACGATCTCGCCGAGCGCCACGTAACCGTAGGTGTAGGCCGATCCGGCCTTGGGGATCATTCCGGCGAACTCGGCGTAACACAGTGCGGCCGCGGCACTGGCGACACCCGCGATCAGGAAGGAGATCAGCACGGCCGGACCGGTGACGGAATGCGCGACCGTTTGTCCATCGACATTGCCGGGCTCCGTTTCCCAGTGGGGTGAGATGCGGTATCTCACTCAATCACCTTCCCTGGCCCGCGTGGGCGAGGAACACGGACTCGGTGGTCGCCGTCACCCTTGCGCAAATACGGTAGGGGGGTATGGTAGTTCTCAGATACGGCATCGATACCCCGAAGAGAGGCAGACCCGTGAGCACCTCGAGCGTCACCGTCACCGGCATGACCTGCAACCACTGCGTGTCCTCGGTTACCGAGGAGATCAGCGCACTCCCCGGCGTCACCTCCGTGAACGTCGATCTGGCCACCGGCAAGGTCGTCATCGACAGCACTACCGACCTCGATCCGAGCGCCGTCGCGGGCGCCGTCGAAGAAGCCGGATATTCCGTCGCCGGCTGAGCCGGGCACTCGAACACGCCGGTCGAGCCGGCCACTCCACCACAGGAGCCCCATCATGAACGCAACCGGCAAGTTCGCCGGATTCACCGTCGGCCTCGTCGTGATCTTCGGCGCCGCGCTCGCTCTCGGGTCGGTTGCCGGTCCGGACGTCGCCGAGCCCGCCACACACACGGCCGAGGACGACGGCCACGGAGCGGGAGGCCACGACGCCGCCGCCGACCCGACCCCGGGCGGACTGACGCCCACCGCCGACGGCTACACCCTCGAACTCGCATCCGACCAGGTCACCGCCGGTGCCGCGGTCCCGGTGCAGTTCCGGATCACGAACCCCTCGGGGGTACCCGTGACGGACTACACCGTGGAGCACGAGAAACTGCTGCACCTGATCGTCGTCCGCCGGGACCTCGCCGGGTTCCAGCACGTCCACCCGACGCTCGACGCGACCGGAACGTGGAGCGTCCCCCTCGACCTCGCCCGCGGCGGCGACTACCGCGTGTTCGCGGACTTCACCCCGGCAGGCGGCGAAGGCGTCACCCTGGGCACGGACCTGCGCGTCGCGGGCACCTACGACCCGCAGGAACTGCCGGCTCCGGCACCGACCGCCACCGTGGACGGGTACACCGTCACCCTCGGCGGCGCGCTGCGACCGGGAGAGACGTCGAACGTGACCCTCTCGGTGAGCCGCGACGGACAGCCGGTCACCGATCTGCAGCCCTACCTCGGCGCATACGGTCACCTGGTGGCGCTGCGCACCACCGACCTCGGATACCTGCATGTGCACCCGGACGGACATCCCGGCGACGGCGTCACCGCGGCGGGCCCGGGGATCGACTTCGCCGTCACCGCACCCAGCGCGGGCGATTACCGGCTGTTCCTGGACTTCCAGCACGCCGGCGCCGTCCACACCGCGGAGTTCACCGCCTCCGCCGGACCGGAGGACAAGTGATGACCCGCGGGACCGACATTGCTGCACCACCCGATTCCCAGATCGAACTGGCCATCGGCGGGATGACCTGCGCGTCGTGCGCCAACCGCATCGAGCGCAAGCTGAACAAACTCGACGGCGTCACCGCGACCGTCAACTACGCGACGGAGAAGGCCCGCGTCCATTACGACGCCGCGGACGTCTCGCCCGAAGACCTGGTCGCCACGGTCGAGCAGGCCGGGTACACGGCGCGACTGCCCGAGGTGAAGCCCCCGGCCCCGGAGGAAGAGGACCCGGCGGCGGAACTGCGGCAGCGGCTGCTCGTGTCGGCGGTGCTGACGGTCCCCGTCATCGCGATGGCGATGATCCCGGCGCTGCAGTTCACGAACTGGCAGTGGCTCTCGCTCACCCTCGCGGCCCCGGTCGTGGTCTGGGGTGCGTGGCCGTTCCACAAGGCCGCCTGGACGAACCTGCGGCACGGCACCGCGACCATGGACACCCTGGTGTCGATGGGCACGCTGGCCGCGTTCGGCTGGTCGCTGTACGCACTGTTCTGGGGCACCGCCGGCATGCCGGGGATGACGCACCCGTTCGAGCTCACGATCGCGCGGGTCGACGGCACCGGCAACATCTATCTGGAGGCCGCGGCCGGCGTCACCACGTTCATCCTCGCCGGCCGTTTCTTCGAGGCCCGCGCCAAACGCCGGGCGGGAGCGGCACTGCGGGCGCTGCTCGAACTGGGTGCCAAAGAGGTTTCGGTGTTGCGTGACGGCACCGAACAGCTGATCGGCATCGACCAGCTCGAGGTCGGCGACCTGTTCGTGGTCCGTCCGGGCGAGAAGATCGCCACCGACGGCGTCGTCGTCGAGGGTTCGTCGGCGGTGGACGCGTCGATGCTGACCGGTGAATCCGTGCCGGTCGAGGTGTCACCCGACGCCGAGGTGGCGGGTGCGACAGTCAACGTCGGCGGCCGAATCGTGGTTCGCGCCAGCCGGATCGGAGCCGACACGCAGCTCGCGCAGATGGCGTGGATGGTCGAGGACGCGCAGACCGGCAAGGCCGAGGTGCAACGCCTGGCCGATCGGATCTCCGGCATCTTCGTCCCGATCGTGATCGCGTTGTCGGTCGCGACCCTCGGTTTCTGGATCGGCACCGGCGGTTCGGTCGCCGCCGCGTTCACCGCCGCGGTCGCCGTCCTGATCATCGCGTGCCCGTGTGCGCTCGGACTCGCCACCCCGACCGCCCTCATGGTGGGCACGGGACGCGGGGCCCAGCTGGGCATCCTGATCAAGGGGCCCGAAGTTCTGGAATCGACGCGGCGGGTCGACACCGTGGTCGTCGACAAGACCGGCACCGTCACCACCGGCACGATGTCGCTGCACGACGTGGTCGCCGCGGACGGCCAGGACGCTGAGCAGGTTCTGCGGTTCGCCGGCGCCCTCGAGGACGCGTCCGAGCATCCCATCGCACGGGCGATCACCCGCGCGGCACGGGACCGGTTGACGACGCTGCCCGACGTCGAACAGTTCACCAACCTCGCCGGACTCGGCGTCCAGGGCATAATCGACGGACACGCGGTGGTAATCGGCCGCGCGAAACTGCTCCGCGACTGGTCGCTGCAGCTCACCACGGAACTCCAGCGCGCCGTCGACGCGGCGGAGTCGGAGGGCAAGACCGCCGTCGCGATCGGCTGGGACGGCCAGGCGCGCGGCGTGCTCGTGGTCGCCGACACCGTGAAGCCGACGTCGCGCGAGGCGGTGGCGCAGTTCCGCGAACTGGGTCTCACCCCGATCATGCTCACCGGCGACAACACGTCCGCGGCCCGGGCGATCGCCGCCCAGGTCGGCATCGGCGACGTCGTCGCCGAGGTGCTGCCCCAGGACAAGGTCGACGTGATCAAGCGTCTGCAGGCCGAGGGCAAGGTGGTCGCGATGGTCGGCGACGGGGTCAACGACGCCGCCGCCCTCGCTCAGGCCGACCTCGGTCTCGCCATGGGAACCGGCACGGACGTGGCCATCGAGGCCAGCGACCTCACGCTGGTACGCGGCGACCTCCGGGCCGCGGCCGACGCAATCCGGTTGTCGCGCAAGACGTTGAGCACGATCAAGGGCAACCTGTTCTGGGCCTTCGCCTACAACGTCGCGGCGTTGCCACTGGCGGCGGCGGGCCTGCTCAACCCCATGCTGGCCGGTGCCGCCATGGCATTCTCATCGGTGTTCGTCGTGAGCAACAGCCTGCGACTGCGCCGCTTCCAGCCCCTGACCACTCCCACCCGAGGGGAATCACAATGACCGAGCAACCGACCACCGACCACGACCACGCGGCCGGCCACGGATACATCAGCGCCAAGGACGACTACCTCAAGCGCCTGCGCCGCATCGAAGGCCAGGCGCGGGGCCTCCAGCGGATGGTCGAGGACGAGAAGTACTGCATCGACATCCTCACCCAGGTCTCCGCGATGACCAAGGCGCTGCAGGCCGTGGCGCTGGGGCTGCTCGAAGACCACATCAGCCACTGCGTCGTCGACGCTGCCGTCGCGGGCGGCACCGAGGCCGACGCGAAGATCAAGGAAGCCACCGACGCCATCGCACGACTGGTGCGTTCCTGAAACCAGACCACGAGAGCAGCTTCCGAGGGAGCAGGCATGTCTCACGATCATCAGCAGCAGGAAGTGGAACAGGTCCGGAACACCGGACACGCCGGGCACGACGCACACGGTGACCACGCGGATCGGCACGCCGGTCACGGGGCGCACGGTGAGGTGTTCCGACAGAAATTCTGGATCAGCCTCGCGCTGTCGGTGCCGGTGGTGGTGTTCAGCCACATGTTCGCCGACCTCCTCGGCTACACCGTCCCCGACTTCCCCGGTGCGTCGTGGATTCCGCCGGTGGTCGGCACCGCGATCTTCTTCTACGGCGGCGCACCGTTCCTCACCGGCGCGTGGAGTGAGCTGAAGTCGCGGCGGCCCGGCATGATGCTGCTGATCGGCATGGC
Source organism: Rhodococcus sp. A14 (assembly GCF_011603105.1). Lineage (NCBI taxonomy): Bacteria > Bacillati > Actinomycetota > Actinomycetes > Mycobacteriales > Nocardiaceae > Rhodococcus > Rhodococcus sp. A14. The sequence continues at coordinate 119,412 of NZ_JAAOQS010000010.1, forward strand.
GATCACGGTCGCGTTCCTCGCGTCGTGGGTGACGACCCTGCAGATCGGCGGATTCAACCTCGACTTCTGGTGGGAGCTAGCGCTTCTCATCGTCATCATGCTGCTCGGACACTGGTTGGAGATGCGGGCGCTGGGGTCGGCGTCCGGTGCCCTCGACGCGCTCGCCGCGCTGCTTCCCGACACCGCCGACAGGGTCACCGACGACGGCGTCACCGAAGTGCCCGTCTCCGAACTCGCCACCGGCGACCTCGTGCTGGTGCGGGCCGGAGGCCGCATCCCCGCCGACGGCACCGTCGAGGACGGCCGTGCGGAGGTCGACGAATCGATGATCACCGGCGAGTCCAATCCCGTCCCACGGTCGGTCGGCGACACCGTGGTCGCCGGCACCGTCGCCACCGACAGCGCGCTGCGCATCCAGGTAGGCGCCGTGGGGGAGGACACCGCCCTCGCCGGCATCCAGCGACTGGTCGCCGACGCGCAGTCGTCCTCGTCCCGGGCCCAGGCCCTCGCCGACCGCGCCGCGGCGTTCCTGTTCTACTTCGCCTCGATCGCAGGGCTTCTCACGTTCGTGGTGTGGTCGCTGCTCGGCAACGTGGACGAGGCCGTGGTGCGGACCGTCACCGTTCTGGTGATCGCCTGCCCGCACGCCCTCGGCCTGGCGATACCCCTCGTGATCGCCATTTCCACCGAGCGTGCTGCGAAGGCCGGTGTCCTGGTGAAGGACCGGCTAGCCCTCGAACGCATGCGCAACGTCGACGTCGTCCTGTTCGACAAGACCGGCACCCTGACCCAGGGCAGGCACGCCGTCACCGGGGTGGTCACCACCGCGGGTGTCACCGAAACCGAACTGCTCGCGCTCGCCGCCGCCGTGGAGGCCGACAGCGAGCACCCGGTCGCGCGGGCCATCGTCGCCGAGGCGGCCGCGAACGTGCCCGCGGACGAGCGGCGCACCGCATCCGACTTCCGGTCGCTGCCCGGACGCGGGGTGCGCGCGAACGTCGGAGGCGTGGAAGTGGCCGTCGGCGGACCGGCGATGCTCGCCGAACTGAACGCGACGGTTCCCGGTGACGTTGCGGCGCAGACGAAACGGTGGGTCGAGCGCGGCGCCTCCGTCCTCCACCTGGTCCGCGACGGGCGGGTGCTCGGCGCGGTGGCGCTCGAGGACGCCGTCCGTGAGGAGTCGCGGCAGGCGATCGACGCCCTGCACGAGCGCGGTGTGAAGGTCGCGATGATCACCGGAGACGCTCGTCAGGTGGCCGACGCCGTCGCCGCCGATCTCGGCATCGACGAAGCGTTCGCCGACGTGCTTCCGGAGAACAAGGACGCCGAGGTGGCCGCACTCCAGGCGCGCGGTCACCGGGTGGCGATGGTCGGCGACGGCGTCAACGACGCGCCCGCACTCGCCCGCGCGGACGTCGGCGTCGCGATCGGCGCCGGCACCGACGTCGCCATCGAATCGGCCGGTGTCGTCCTCGCCGCCGACGACCCCCGCGCCGTCCTCTCTATCATCGACCTGTCGCAGGCGAGCTACCGCAAGATGTGGCAGAACCTGGTGTGGGCCACCGGATACAACGTCATAGCTGTCCCGTTGGCCGCCGGCGTCCTCGCGTTCGCCGGGGTCGCGATCTCGCCCGCGGTCGCGGCGATCCTGATGTCCGTCTCCACCATCGTCGTCGCCCTCAACGCGCAGCTGCTGCGGCGACTCGATCTGGATCCGGAACGGCTGAGCCGGAACTGACCGCAGTCTGCCTCGACCTTGCCGGATCATGCCCCCTGGTGCGTGGCGATCCGCCCGTCGTCGATCGCCTTCCGTAGCGGTGTGGGGTCGCGTTCGTTCTGGTCCGCATAGGTCTCGGCGAACGCAGTGAGCGCCTTCTCGCAATCGTCCGAATCGAGGTACCCGCCGATGGCGAACCGGTCTCCGGCGCGGGCATGCGCATATGCGAGCGCCCTGGCACACAGTCGCCCGTAGAGGGCCATGGTGTCGGGATTCATAGCTTCGATGAGGCGGATCGCCAGCCGAGGAGGATGTCGCCGGCCACCTGCATCAGCCGTTGCCCGGTCACGACGCGTTCGCCCTGGTTCGTGAAGGCCGGGCCGTCCAGGTATTCGGCGAGAACCGACGGTTGCGCCTCCTTGACCTGCAGGAACAGCGGGTCGCCACCGGGGCCGCGGAGCAGGATGATCCAGGCCCCGGTGCCGACACTGCCCACCCCGACGACTTTCCGTGCCGTCAGCACGTACTCGAATCGGTCGAACAGGACACGTCGGGCGGGCTGCAGGCTGTCGCGGGCCCGGGATTTGTCGAGCGTCTTCCGCACCCGTTTGCGGGTCGACGAGTCCAGGACGTCGCGGTACTCGTCCAACTGGGCGGCGGTATCGATATGGGAGTACCAGGCCGCGAGCCCGCCACGCTCGGCCTGGTAGGTCGTGGTTTCGCGTTATTCGGCCGCGCAAGCACGGGGGGTTTTCGGCATTCACTGCCGCCGAAGTCCGGGTTGACAGTCGCGATGGAGGGTGGTTATCTAGGTCACAGATCAAGTGGTAGATCGATCTACCATAATTCTTACGAAGCCGGATCGACTCCACATCTCGGGAGCTCCGGCTCAGCACAGCGAGGCGGCCGGAGGTCGTGCTCGGAAGGTAGGAGCACTCAATGAGGATCCGGCTGATAGCCGCCCTGGGCGTCATTGTCGCCCTGGTCCTGGGCCTGTCCGCGTGCGGGCTGTCCTCGGGACCGAACTCGGTGGCCCTGACCATCTACACCTCACGGCCGAAGGTCATCGCCCAGCAGGTCGTCGACGCCTTCGAGGCCGCCCATCCGGAGTACAAGGGGCGGGTGCAGATGCTCACGCTCGGTGCCAGCGAGGTCTTGCAACGTGTCCGCGCCGAGAAGAACCGCCCGCAGGCGGACATCTGGTGGGGCGGAACCTCCCAGCAGTTCGGGCAGGGCGTCGACGCCGGTCTACTCACCCCGCCGCCGGCGGAGGTAATCGACCGGGTTCCCGAGCAGTACCGCGGGGCGGACAATCTGTGGCTCGGTGAGATGCGGATGGCCGAGGTCATCTTCTACAACAATACGATGCTCACCCCCGAGCAGGCGCCGAAAGACTGGGGTGACCTGGTCGAACCCGACATGCAGGGGAAGATCTTGCTCCGTGACGTCGCCGCGTCCGGCACGATGCGCAGCATCTTCTCGGCTTTGATCGGCCGTGCCGCGGCCGAGACCGGCGCACCTGATGCCGGCTACGACTTCCTGCGGGCGCTGGACCGCAACACCAAGGACTATCCGGCCAACCCGAGCGATCTTTACCTGCGCATCCAACGGCAGGAGGCCCCGGTCAGTATCTGGAATCTGCAGGACATCCTCGTCCAGCGCAGCAAGGGCGCTCCGTTCACTCCGGTCATGCCCGCCTCTGGCGCCCCTGTTCTGCTCGATGGGGTCGGCAAGATCAAGGACGGACCGCACGGGGAGACCGCCGACACCTTCCTGGACTTCCTCCTCCAACCGACCACTCAGCAGATGTTGGCGGACAAGTCCTTTCAACTTCCGACCGTGCCGCTCGAGCAGCCTCCGTCCTGGCTGGCCGAGGTCGGACTCGACGAGATGCCGGTCGACTGGCACACGATCAACGAATTCGAAGCCGGATGGATGGACTACTGGGTCCAGAACATCAAGAACCGCAGCTGAACTCGACCCCGTACCCCACCTCTTTTCACTGGAGCATTCGCCGTGATACCGATCAAACTCGACGACATTCACAAGAACTACGGCACAACCACGACCATCCAGATGGACACCACCATCGCCGCCGGTGAGCTGTTCACCCTCCTGGGCCCCTCCGGCTGTGGGAAGTCGACGCTGCTGCGGATCATCGCCGGCTTCGTTCCCCCGACCAGCGGCCGGGTGCTTTTCGGGGACAAAGACGTCACCACCATGCCGCCGAACAAGCGGGACACCGGCATGGTGTTCCAGAACTATGCGCTGTTTCCGCACATGAGCGTCGCCGAGAACGTCGCGTACGGTCTCAAGGCCCGCAAGATCGACAAGACCGGCCGCGGTCGGCGTATCACCGACGCCCTCGCGCAGGTCGGTCTCGCCGGGTACGAGGACCGCCGCATCGAGCAACTCTCCGGTGGACAGCAGCAACGCGTCGCCCTGGCCCGCGCGGTCGTGATCTCGCCGTCGGTGCTGCTGCTGGACGAGCCCTTGTCGAACCTGGACGCCAAGCTGCGGGAGGAGACCCGCACCCAGATCCGCCGCGTGCAGACCGACGCGGGAATCACCTCGATCTACGTCACCCATGATCAGGCCGAGGCGATGGCCATGAGTGACCGGATCGCGGTCCTCGACGCCGGCCGGGTCCACCAGATTGCCTCCCCACAGACGATTTACCACCGCCCCGCAACGGAATTCGTTGCCCGCTTCATCGGCCGAAGCAACGTCTCCGCAGTGGTGGTGCTCGCGGTCGATGCCGACTCCGCCCGGGTGGGCCTCGCGGACGGAACCGAATTGACCGCGCCGTTGCCGGACTTCGGGCCCGTCACTGCCGGGGACCGGCTCGCGGTGTCGCTGCGCCCGGAGAACCTCGACTTCGTCGCCCCCGAGCACGGACTGTTCAAGGGCCACATCACCGAGGTCGAATTTACCGGCGCCACCAGCACCTACACGGTGGCCTCCGGGGACCAGACCCTGCATGTCACCACCGCGGACCGCGTGGACCGACCCCAGGTCGGCGACAACGTCTGCGTCGGCGTGACCTCCGGGCAGCCCTGGCTGGTGCAGTCATGAGCACCCCCGCCGCGATCGATCAACCTCCGCTGCCCCACACCGCCGCCGCGTCCGCACCGCCTCGTCCACCCCGCAGGTCACTGCGGTCGAGACTGCCCGGGAGTTCCTCGGACCGGTTCGTCTACGTCCTCGCCGCCCCGGTGCTGGCGATCCTGGCGTTCTTCGTCGTCATCCCGATGGCCTACACCGCGATCACCAGCACCGGCGGTGACGGTGCCGCCGACAACTACGGCACCTTCCTCTCCGGCGCGTCCGGCACCGCGCTGATGCTGTCGGTCGGGATCTCCGTCGCGTCGGTCCTCGGGTGCGGCCTGGTCGGGTCGGCGCTGGCGATCCTGCTCAACCGCTTCGACTTTCCCGGCCGCCGAGTCCTCGAGACGGTGGCGATCCTGCCGATGGCGCTGCCACCGCTGATCGGTGCCGTCTCGTTCGTGCTCCTCTACAGCGAGACCGGGATCGTCCCCCGGGCGCTGTCCCAGTGGTTCGGTGTCGACCCCGCGACGGTGTCGGTCAGCGGCGTCGGCGGCGTGTTGCTCGTGCACGTGTTCACCATGTACCCGTTCTTCTACCTCCCCGTCGCCGCCGGGCTTGCCGGCATGGACTCCTCGCTCGAGTCCGCCGCCTACAACCTGGGCGCGAGCCGGTCGCGGGTATGGCGGACGGTGCTGCTGCCGATGCTCACCCCCGCCCTGGTCTCCGGTGCCCTGCTGACGTTCATGATCTCGATGGCCTCGTTCACCGCCCCGCAGCTCTACAACGTGCAGACCCTGACCATGCAGATCGTCTCGACCAAGACCGTCGGCAACCAGGAACTCGCGGCCGCGCAGGCCACCGTCCTGGCAATGGTCTCGATCCTGTTCCTGATCGGCATGAAGTGGTACCAGGGCCGGCGCACCCACCGCAGCCTTTCCAAGGGAATTCAGCGTGACCGCACCGTCAGTGCCGGGCCGATCCGGATCGTCGCCGGAATCGGGACCACGGTCCTGACCGTGCTGCTGATGGCACCGGTGCTGACCATCGTCCTGGTCTCGTTCTCGGTCGACAGCTCGTGGACCACCCAGGTCATCCCGCCGACCTACACCCTCGGCAACTACACCACCCTGTTCACCGACCCGGCCAGCCTGCTCCCGATCTCGGTCAGTGTGCAGATGAGCTTCCTCGCCACGATCGGCGCCATCACCATCGGTGCCTGCGCCTCCTACGTCGTCGCCCGCTGGCGCGGGCCCGGCCGCAACACCGTCGACATCATGGTCATGCTGCCCTGGGCGCTGCCCGGAACGGTCATCGGCGTCAACCTCGTCAACGCCTTCAACGAACCCCAGCCCAGCAACCTCGGATTGTCCCTGGTCGGAACCCTGTGGATCCTGCCGATCGCCTACTTCGTCCGCTTCGTGCCGCTGGTGTTCCGGTCCACCAACGCCGCCCTCGACACCATCGACCCCTCCCTCGAGGAGGCCGCCCGCAACCTCGGCGCCGGCCCACTGTCCGTGCTGCGCACCATCACCATCCCGCTGGTGTCGAAGGGCATCCTCGCCGGAGCCCTGCTCGCCTTCGTCGACGGCGTCGGCGAATACGTGGCCTCGGTGGTGATCTACCCGGCCAGCTACCCGCCGCTGTCGGTGGAGATCTACAACCGCATCTACTCCTCCGAATTCGGCACCGCCGCCGCCTACGGAACGCTGCAGATCGCCCTCATCCTGGCCGTGCTCATCATCAACAGCCGCCTGCAGGGCGACCGGCGCGGCCGCCGCGGCAAAGCCGCCGCCGTCACCGCACCCGCGGTGCCCACCACCTGAACGAGAAGGCGACACCGATCATGAAGAAACGCTTCACCTCCGCGCGAGTGCCCGGCACCGGCATGGAGCAGCTGTTCTCCACACCCGCACGCTGGCAGGCCTGGCTCGACGTCGAGGCCGCCCTCGCGAGGGCCCAGGCCGACCTCGGGCTCATCCCGGCCGACGCCGGGAAGGCCATCACCCGGGCCTGCGATCTCGACAGACTGGACTCAGACCGGATCAACGGTGAGATCGACCGGACCAGCCACCCCTTGATGCCCCTGATCGTCGAACTGGGTAGAGCGGCCGACCAATACGGCGGTTGGGTGCACTGGGGAGCCACCACCCAGAACATCACCCAAACCGGGGACACCCTGCTGTTGCGGCGCGCCCACACGATCATTCGCGGCCAGATCACCGACATCCTCACCGTGCTCGCCGAGCTCACCGAACGCGGGGCGGAGATGATCATGGCCGGCCGCACCCACGGCCAGCACGCCGTCCCCATCACCTTCGGATTCAAGACCGCCGGGTGGATCGACGAATACGTCCGGCACCTCGACCGTCTCGATCAGATCAGCCCGCGCCTGTTCGTCGCCCTCCTCGGCGGCGCCGCCGGCACCTCCGCCTCCCTCGGTGAGGATCCCGACACCCTGCAACGGGCCGTGGCCACCAACCTGGGCCTGACCCCAATGGCGGTGCCCTCGCGCAGCATCAGCGACCACTTCGCGGAGTTCGTCACCGTCCTCGGCCTGATCGCCACGACCAGCGGCAAAATCGGCCGCGAAATCTACCAACTCATGAAGACCGAATACCACGAGGTCGAAGAACCCGTCCCCGCCGGAACCGTCGGCAGTTCGACAATGCCCCACAAACGCAATCCGCAACTGTGCCAGGACATCATCGGGATGACCTCCGAGATAAGGGCACTCGTGCCGTTGGCCCTCGAATCGGCAATCAGCGAACATGACGCGGACAACGCACCCTCCGCCCTCTTCGACGTCGAGCAACACGCGTGCGAACTGACCGCGGAAACGTTGTCGCGCATCCACCTGATCGTCTCCGGTCTCCAACTCGATCCGCGACGGATGCGCAGCAACCTCGACCTGTCCGGCGGAATGATCGCCTCCGAGGCCATCATGCTGCGCCTCGGCGAAACCATCGGCCGTCAACTCGCACACGAAGTCGTCTACGACGCCGCGCAGACCGCGAGCACCACCGCGACCTCGTTCACCGACGCACTCGCCGTCGATCCCCGCGTGACCTCCCAACTCGACACCGACACCATCAAGAATCTTCTGCAGCCCGACTCCCACCTAGGATTAGCTCCCGCGATCGCTCACCACCAAGCGATCCGCGCCCGTGAGATCGTGGTTTCACGAGGCGAGAATTGACCGGAGGTAGAACCGATGCCCGCGACCGACGACCGCCCCAAACCGGCGACACTGCTCGACGTCGCCGAGCGCGCCGGCGTGTCGCGGGCCACCGCCTCGCTGGTCCTGCGCGGAACCGGGCGGGTCTCCCAACCCACCCGTGACCGCGTCCTCCAGGCGATGACCGACCTCGGCTACATCTACAACCGCGGCGCCGCGTCACTACGGACCCGGGACAACAACGTCATCGGGGTACTGGTCACCACCGTGACGAACCCGTTCTTCGCCGAAGTCATCATCGGCCTCGAAGAACGCCTGGGCGAACTCGGCTATGTCTGCCTGATCGCCAACACCCTCAACGACACCACCCGACAAGACCAACTGATCACCTTCCTCCAGGAAACCAGCGTCGCCGGCGTCGTCATGGTGCCCGCCTTCGGCACCGAACCCGCCGCCATCGACACCCTCACCGCCCGCGACCGGCCCCTGCTTTTCCTCACCCGCCGCATCGGCGACACCGGCAACCTCTACATCGGTACCGACGACATCACCGGCGGCCGCCTCGCCACCGACCACCTGATCTGGCACGGCTGCAACACCATCACCTACCTCGGCGGCCGGGAAGACGCCATCGCCCGCCACGACCGCATCCACGGTGTCCGCGAATCCGCCGCCAACCACGGCTACGCCCCGGACTCGTTGTCCTTCATCGCCTCGCCCACCAACGCCCGAGGTGGACTCGCCGCGGCTCGCGAACTCCTGCAATCCGGTACACCGATCGACGGCATCATCTGCCACAGCGACACCGTCGCCCTCGGCGCCTACCGAGCCTTCCACGACGCCGGACTAGCCGGCACCGTCAAGGTTGTCAGCTTCGACAACGTCGACAACGCCGAACTTATCGAACCACCCCTGACCACCCTTTCCTCGAACCCCCGACAACTCGGCCGCACCGCCGCCCAACAGATCTACGACGAACTCAACGACGAAGAAGGCGCCGACACCACTCTCGTCGAACCCGAACTGATCATCCGGCGCTCCTGCGGATGCCACTCCCCCCGGCCCATGGCGAACCCCTAGACGACCGGCAACAGCTGGAAAATGGTGAACAGCCGCGGCTCGGGATCGTCGAAATACATCGTATTAGGCGCCGCAATCGCTGGTACTGGATCAGGACCCACTCGTTCATCACCGCTCTATGCCTGAAAATCCGGCTGAGAAAGGCGAATTCGATCGGCCAGGCGCTTCGAACTATGTCGAAAAACCTCGACGTGGGTATTTCGACGCAAGTTGATCGGCTATGCCAGAATTTCAGCGCAGACCAGAACCCCGACCATCAGGTCGATGCGTTACGCCGCGCCGGGGTGGCTGCGGAAAACATCCACGTCGACCACGCGGGAGGGACGAAAGCGTCACGGCCCGAACTCGTTCTGGTGCTGAAGCGATTTCGTGGAGGCGACGTCCTGGTGATCACTCGGTTGGATCGGCTCGGGCGGTCGATGCTGCACTTGATCACGCTTGGCACCGATCTGCGTGAGCGGGGCATCGGACTGAATGTGCTCGAGCAGGAGATCGACACTGCCACTGCCGAGTGCCGCGCGATGTTCGGATGCGCGGCCCGGGCAAGGGCGGTACCGGCACGCTGTCGGGCAACGGCGACAAGGTCGGATCGACAAGACCGTGCCGGTGTACTTCTCCACCGACGACACTTCGACGTCCGCAAGGACTGGGGCACCCCCATCTCGCCCACCTACGACCCCCCGTTCACCCTTCCACGGAAACCTCCGCGCGAACAGCTGCTGCGACGACTCGATCTGGATCCGGAGCGGCTGGCACGGAGGTGATCACGGCGACGACGGGTTCGGTGATTCGGTGCAGCGCAGAGACCAGTTCGTCGACCGTGTCGGTGACCGCCGCGATGTAGGCGTCGGGGCGGATGACCCACACCTCGCCGGGCTTCGCGTCCACCGCGGCGGTGAGGACGCCGGTGCTGTCGATCTCCGACAGCCGGACGAGGCGGATCGGTGTGTGCACCGCTGCAAGGGCCGCGCTTCGGATCTCGTCGACGTCCACACCGTCACCCACGAGGAGCAAGATTCCGTGCCGGGCGATGTCGCGGAGCCGGGTACCGGCACTACCGCTCAGCGTCACCGGGGTGTCGGGCACGAGGATTCCCGGCGCCGCGGCCGGGGTGCAGCCACGCTCGGGGCGCCCGGCGAACAGCCGTTCCGGATCGATTGTGGTCAAGGGTGATTCGACGTACCAGAACGGCTCGGCGAGGCGACCGCTGTCGACCTGCGCCCGGGCCTGCGGGTCGGTGACCGCCGCGGTGAGCACGTCGCACCGGTGCCGGTGCTGGTCCTCGGACTGCGGGACGAGGAAATCCATCGTCGCCGTGGTGACCGCGATGTTCTCGACGGCCGCCGCGTGACGCTCGGTGTGATACGTCTCGAGCAGCGACTCGTCGGCCCAGCCGCGCAGGACGAATGCGAGCTTCCACGCCGCGTTCTCGGCGTCGGCGACACCAGAATTCAGGCCGCGTGCCCCGAACGGCGACACGATATGCGCGGCGTCGCCGGCCAGCAGCACCCGGTCGACGCGCATCCGATTCGCGACCCGGGAGTGGAAGCGGTACACCGATTTCCACACGATCCGGTAGTCGGTGTCGCCGATGATCTTCCGGATCCGCGCGTCCAGTGCACCCGACTTCTCCTCGGCCTCGAGGTCGTACTCGCCGGGCACCTGCCAGTCGATGCGGAACGTCGAGTCCGGGCACGGGTGGATGAGCACCTGCCTGCCCGGGTTCCACTCGGGGTCGAAGTAGAAGCGGCGTTCGTCGGCCCAGCCCGGGATGTCGGCGGCGATGTCGCAGATCAGGAACTTGTCGTCGAACGAGCGACCGTCGAACGTGACACCCAGCTGCCGCCGGATCGCGCTGCCCCGCGACCCCACGGCCACCACCGCGTAGTCCGAGGTGACGGTCTCCTCGCCGGAGCCGGTGCGGCAGGTGACGGTCACGCCGGTCTCGTCCTGATCCACCGACGTGGCCTCGTATCCCCACCGGACGTCGATCGACGACGTGGCCGCGATCCGCTCGTCGAGCAGTTCCTCGGTCCGCGCCTGGGAGATGTTGACGAACGGCGGGAACGACGAGATGCCGCGGTCGACGAACGTCTGCGCGAACAGTTCGTGGTCGCGGTGGAACGTGCGGGCGCACCCCCACGTCACGCCCTCGTCGGCCAGCTGCCTGCCGACGCCGATCGCGTCCCACACCTCGAGGACGTCCCGCTGCTGGCAGATGGCCTTCGATCCGATCGGGTCGCGTTCGGTCCGTGCGTCGAGCAACGTGACCGGGATGCCCCAGCGTGCCAGCAGCAAGGCCGTCGTCTGCCCCACCGGGCCGTTGCCCACGACGGTGACCGTGCCGCCGCGGGTGTGTCGTCTTACCATGATCCTCGCCTTGTCAGTGTGAAACGGTGACGGACTTCAGCCCTGCAACTGGTCCCAGACCTCGCGGTCACGCTCGGCGGTCCAGATGACGGGCCGTTCGATGCCCGACAGCTCGTCCCACACGCGGGAGACGTCGAACGGGAGGCAGTGTTCGAAGATCGGCCAGTGCCCGTACTGCTCGTTCAGTGCGGCGTGGGTGGCTTCGAACGCTTCCTTGAGGGTGCCGCCGCGCTGCTGCACCGCCCCGACCTCGGCCAGCATGACCTCGATGAAGTGGCGGGTCTGCTCAATGGCCGCGTCGACGGCCTCCCGCCCGTGGGAGACGGCGCCGCGTCCGCCGATCAGGACCTCCGCGCCGAGCGCCTTGATCCGGTCGAGTGTGCCGGTGGACCAGTCGCGGTGGAAGGCGTCGCCGGTGTAAAGCGCGGCCTGTGCCTCGACGAGGTCGCCGGCGAAGAGGATCTTCTGCTTCGGCAGCCACGCGGTGATGTCGCCTTCGGTGTGTCCGCGGCCGAAGTGCTGGAGCACGAGGTCGCCGCGGCCGCCGCCGAGGTCGATGGTGAGCTTGTCGGCGAACGTCAGGGTGGGCCAGGTCAGCCCCGGCACCGAGTCGGCAGCCTTGGCCAGGCGCGGCATGCGTCCGAATTCGCTTGCCCAGTCTTCCTTTCCACGCTCTTCGATGAGGGCGCGGGTGGTCTCGTGCGACACGATGGTCTCGGCGTCGAACGCGGACGCGCCGAGCACGCGGACGGCATGGTAGTGCGAGAGCACCAGGTACCGGACCGGCTTGTCGGTGTGCTCGCGCAGCTTGCGCAACCAGTCCTGGGCGGCCACCGGGGTGGCGAGCGCCTCGAAGCAGACGACGAAGTCCTCACCCTCGATGGCACCGATGTTGGGATCCCCCTCGGCGGTCAGGGCGTACACGCCGTCGGCGAGGACCTCGAGGGTCTGCTCCTTCTCACCGAGGTCGGCCGACGAAGCGAAGCTTGTGGGGCTCATGCGATCCACCTAACTAATCAAAGGTTTGATTGATGGTGGCCACAGTAACCCGGATCACAAAATAATGAAAGCCTTGATCAAAAATTGGCCTGGGCACCCTGCGACCCGGCCGACCGAGCGGGACGCTGGTTCGATCTGACGTAACGAGCGTCCCGTTCGTCGCGAGGCATGAGCGTCGCGCCACGACGGAGGGTGAACACGCATGGAGCGGCCCGAGCCCTGTCGATACGCGGACGGGCGAGTGTCCGGATCGTCGACGGGGTGACCGAGGAATACCTCGCCAGCGCCAGGAAGACGATGGACGCCGAGTCGGCGGCCCAGGAGCTGGTCGAGCGGACCGGGGGATGACGGTGTGGCGCGGTTATCCTGCCGCGGGCAGGTGAGTGCAGGTCAATGGAGGGTGGGCCGGTAGATGAGTTCTTGGATGTGACCGTCGAGCGTCCGGTTCTCGAGCAGCTCCAGGTCGAAGTCGGCCCCACCCCGGAAGATCGGGTCCAGCCCGGTCTGAGCGGTGATGACAGGGAAGAGCGTCACCTGCAAGCGATCCACCAGGCCGGCGGCCATCAGCGCCCGATTCATCGACAGGCTGCCGTGCGAGCGCAACGGCACCTCGGACTCCTCCTTGAGCCTGGCTACGACGTCGACGGCGTCACCGCTCACGACGGTCGCGTCCGGCCAGTCGAGGGGTCCTTCCAGTGTCGTCGACACCACCGTTGCCGGCAGGCTCCTCATCCGAGTGACCCATGGATCGCGCACGTCGGACTCCTCGGTGCTCGCGGCCAGCATCTGCGCGAACACCCGATACGTGTTGGCTCCGAAGACCATCCGCTGCTCCGCGCCGTACAGGTCGAGACGATGGTCGAGCAACTCGGGGCCTTGCTTGCCCCAGTAGCCGGTCCAGTCGCCGCCGGCGGCGCCGTAGCCGTCGAGGCTGGAAAAGACGTCGAAGGTGTAGGTCGCGGTCATGTCGTTCTCCTCGAGTGCGGTGTCGATCGGTGTAGGTACAGACTGGGCACCACCGCGAAACTCATCGGCGCCGGATTGACCACAGCGTTGTGCTGGCCTACGACGCGTGGTCGCAACAGAAGTGCCGCGACCTTCGTGCCGGCTCGCCGCCTCGCCCGTGGAAGGCGAGGCGGCGAGATGGCCCTGTGCGGTGAACCGACAGGCTCACGCCTTGATGAGGTCGTCAATCTGGCCGATCGCCTGCGAGGCACCCTCCACCACGCCCATGTCGAGCACCTGCTGGAGGCCTTCGGCGGTTGCGTAGGTGCTGACGTAGGTGGCGATGGTGCTGCCGTCCTTGTCCTGGAAGGAGAACTCGTTGGTGGACACTGGCATCGATTCGATCGGGGTGAAATCCGCATCGGCGAATCCGTCGGTGAAGGTGAAGCCGGTCGGCTCGTCGACGGAGATGATGTTCCAGTAACCCGCATGCTTGTCGCCCTCGGGACCGGTCATGTAGTAGGTGACCCGCCCGCCGGGGGCGAACTCATGGTCGACCACTGTCGCCGGGTACGTCGGTGGACCCCAGATCTTTTCGAGCTGACGAGGATCGGCATAGATCTGCCAGATCCGCGCTCGGGGGGCGGCGAACTCGGCAGTGATGGTCAGGGTCAGTGCATCGATGTCGTGGCTGACATGGGTGACAGGCATCGTTCATTCCTTCCGTTGGGGTTGCGTTGCGATCAATTCGTCGATGCGTGCGATACGCCCACGCCAGACCTGTTCCAGCTCGACCAGCATGGACGACACTGCGCGGACTGCTTCCACATCGCCCGTGGCGAGTTGTTCACGGCCGCTGCGTCGTTTGACGAGTAGGCCGGACTTCTGGAGGACGGCGACGTGCTTCTGTACCGCAGCGAAACTCATGTCGTACTTCGCTGCCAGTGCCGAGACGGAATGCTCACCGGCCAGCACGCGACGCATGATGTCGCGCCTCGTCCGGTCGGACAGCGCGTGGAACAGGGCATCGGCCCGGTCCTCATCTGTTTCTGACACACCCAGAACATACAACCGATTGGTTGTATGTGCAAGGCTGCTTCAACTTTCGGATGCGAGTGGGTGCCCTCAGCAGTCGAACACCGACCAGCAGATGTCGTTCCGCAACCGCTGGTCGTCGAGTACGAGCTCGCGAATCGCCTCAGGGAGCTGGTCACGCTGCCACCTGCACTCACGTCGTCCGGCGGCCTCGCCCTCACCCTCCGGCGCGGCAGCGCGTGCGGCTTTGATCGCATAGGCGGCAGCACCGAGTTCGTGCGCTGCGACATGCGCGACGGCTCCGGCCTGCCCGGCAGCGTATGCAGCGTGCCGTGCCGCTCCGCGCAGGTCCCTGGCCGCGCCCATCGCATGGCCGCCCGCCGCGCGGGCCTGCATCATCTTGACCTCGCCACGCACCCACGCGCGGGCACGCTCGATCGCCTCACGCGGTCGTGTGTCCTCCGGCCGAGCCGACTCGAACAGGTTGAGGACGTGCTCCGCGCACGATGCCGCCCATAGGGCCAGAAGCTGATGATCCGAGTCGGTGAGCGTCCCACCGCGCCGAATCGTGACGAAGCGAGGGTCTCGGACCTTCGGGAGGATCATGGCTAGAACTTCTATCACTTGCATCCGGCCATAGCACCCGAGGGCTGCGCATGCCACCCGCCTCGGATCTGAATCCTGTGTGCGGGCAGCGCTGGTCGAGCTGGAAAATTGTTACCCGGTTTGCCGGAGGCCGGTGTGGGCAAGGCAGATGTCGGCGAGCTCGTCGAGCGACAGGGGAAGCACCCGGGCGAGGGCCGCGACAGTCGTGAATGCGGGTGTCGCCATCCGCCCGGTCTCGATCTTCCGAAGAGTCTCCGGAGAGATCCCGGCCTCCTGCGCGACCTCGGCGAGGGTGCGATCACCCCGCGCCTGCCGTAGCTGATGACCGAGGCGCTTGCCTGCGGCCAGCTGTTCCGGGGTCAGAGGGAGACGCACCATGCGAGCAGTCTAACCCTGCAGCGGTATGAAAATCCCAGCCCGCGGTCTAGAGTGGTATTTTAATACCGAGTTTGTACGTACGAAGAGGAGTAGTTGGTGCTGGAACTGAAAACACCCCGCGAGGTCGCCGCGATGGCCGTCACCGGCACATTCATCGCCGAGTTGCTCGACGATCTCGAACACCGCGCCGAACCGGGCGTGAATCTGCTCGAGCTCGAAGACCGAGCCCGCCAGTTGATCGCCCAGCGCGGCGCCACGTCGTGCTACTGGGACTATGCGCCGTCATTCGGGCGCGGACCGTTCCGCAACGTCATCTGCCTGTCGGTCAACGACGCGGTACTACACGGCCTGCCGCACGACTACGTGCTGCAGGACGGGGACCTGCTGAGCATGGACATCGCAGTGTCCATCGACGGGTGGGTCGCCGATTGTGCCCGCAGCATCCTCGTCGGCAATCCACGACCCGAGGACGCGCGCCTCATCGAAGCCACCGAAAAGGCCCTGGCAGCCGGAATCGCCGCCGCGTTACCCGGCAACCGGCTGGGCGATGTGTCTGCGGCGATCGGCGCGGTCGCCGCCGAGTACGGGTACCCGGTCAACACCGAGTTCGGTGGTCACGGGCTCGGGCGGACCATGCACGAAGATCCGCACGTATCGAACACAGGACGCGCGGGCCGAGGTCTCACACTGCGCCCGGGGCTGACCCTCGCCCTCGAACCGTGGTTCGCCGCCGGCACGGACAAGATCGTCTACGACCCCGACGGGTGGACCATCCGCTCGGCGGATGGATCGCGCACCTCGCACAGTGAACACACCATCGCGATCACCGACGGCGCGCCGCTCGTGTTGACGCGCCGGGAACAGGTCGCTGCAACTGCACTGTGATTGTCAGGCCCCCGGACGACCGCCCCCGCCGAAGGAACGGGACGCTCATTCGATCTGACGCAACGAGCGTCCCGTTCGTCGCGGCGGGGGAGGCGAAGGGGGTGGGTAGCGGTATCACCCCGCGAGCAGGACACCGACCAGGGCGATCGACGCGACCCAGACGGTGGAGATGCCTGCGAGCACGAAGGGTCGTGCGCCGACCTTCTTGATCGTGGCGATCTGAACGCCGGCGCCGAGGGCGAACATCGCGGCGGTGAGGAGGGCGGTCTGCACGATCTTGGCCTCGGCGAGCAGGCCCGTGGGCAGCAGGCCGGACGACCGCAGGCCGACGCAGGCGAGGAAGGCGAGGACGAAGAGCGGGACGAGCGGCGGCCGCTTCACGTCGGCGTCGGTGCCGGCGAGCCTGCGCTGGCGCACGCTGAGGACGGCCATGACCGGGGCGAGCATGAGGACGCGGGCGAGTTTGACCACCGCGGCCACGCCCAATGCGGCACCACCGATGGCGCCGCCCGCGGCGACCACCTGGGCGACCTCGTGGATGGATCCGCCCGCCCACAGGCCGGCGTCGGTGTCGGAGAGTCCCAGCGCCCGCGACAGCAGTGGGATCGCGGGGATCATGAGCGTGCCGAAGATGACGACGAGCGCGACCGCGGTGATCACCTCTTCCTCGTCGGCGTCCACGACACCGTCCACCGCCGCCACCGCGGCCGCGCCGCAGATCGAGAATCCGCAGGCGATGAGCAGCCGCTGAGTCCAGCTGAGGCCGAGCAGCTTGCCCGCGAACATCGTTCCCACGATGCCGAGACAGACGATCGACACCACCACGACGATGACGCCCCAGCCCAGTCCGAGAATGTCGCTCAGCATCAACTGGAGTCCGAGGAGGGCAATCCCCACCCGCAACAGCTTCTTGGCGGAGAACTGCAGGCCGGGGCGCAGGCGTTCGGGCAGGTGCACGACGTTCGACAGCACGGCGCCGAGCACGATGGCGATGAGCAGCGGGCTCACCGTCGGAAGGAACCGGCCGACACCCATGGCGACGGCGGTGGCGACGGCGCACAGCGCCAGACCCGGCAGGAGAGTGGCCGTGGCGGTCTGCAGTCGCGGCAGCGTTGCCGGGCTCTCGACGCGCTGTTCCTCGGACTTCTCGCTCAGTTGACTACTCATGGATCCACGGTCCGTCACCGCGGCCGTCTCCGGTAGCCGTCATCTCGACATGAACACATATCAGCGTGATATGTCTTGCGCCAGGGTCATATACTCGATGCATGTCCCGCAGATGGCCCGAGTTCCCCGTTCTCGAGTTGCTCGTCGGCGTCGACGACCACGGAAGCCTCAGTGCTGCCGCCAGACTCGCCGGAATGGCGCAGCCGAATGCCAGTCGCGCCATCAAGCAACTCGAGCGTCAGTTCGGCATGACGCTGCTGCAGCGCAGCCCGACGGGCTCGATACTGACACCGCAGGGAACCGTGATCGCGCACTGGGCGCGCCGGGTGCTCTCCGACACGCGCCGGCTGCTCGACGTGGCCGAGGGACTGCGCGCGGAACGCGCCGCCGAGTTGACGGTGGGTGCGAGCATGACGGTCGCGGAACACCTGATGCCGGGATGGCTGGGGCAGTTTCGCCGCTTGCACTCCGACGTGACCATTCACCTGCAGGTGCACAACTCGACTCAGGTGTTCGAGCGGATCAACAGCAGGATCTGCGACGTCGGGTTCGTCGAATCGCCGACGGTGCCGCGACCGTTGAAGAGTCTCACTGTGGCGCGTGACCGGTTGGTCGTCGTCGTTCATCCCACCCACCCGTGGGCCCGGCGACGGAAGGCGCTGACCGTCGCCGAGTTGGCGCTGACACCGCTCTTGGTCCGCGAGCCGGGATCCGGCACGCGAACCACCCTCGACGTGGCATTACAGGAATACGACCGGGCGGCACCACTTCTCGAGCTGGGCAGCGCCGCCGCAATTCGCACCAGCGTGCTGGCCGGAGTCGGCCCCGCGGTGATGAGTACCCTCGCGGTGGCGGAGCAGGTCGGCGCCGGAGAACTGAAGGTGATCGACGTCGACGGCCTCGAGCTCGACAGGGTGCTGCGCGCCGTGTGGCGGGGCGCGCGTCAGCTCGACGGTCCCGCGGGAGAACTGGTGCGTCTGGTCCGACGGGTCGGTGCCGAGCCCTGAGCGGCCGTCATCCGAGAAGGCAGGTCGCCGCACCGGCCGCGATCACCAGCACGATGACCGCGGAACGAAACACCCCCGGCGGAAGTCGGCGGGCGATCGCCAGCCCGGTGACGTTGCCGATCAGCGCGGCGATGACGAACACCGGGAGGCGCGGCCAGAACATCGACTCCGTGATCTCGTCGTGGAACCACAGGACAGCGAGAGCCATGACGTTCGCGACGATGAAATAGCCTGCGAGATCGGCGATGAAAGCCATCGGTGGCAACCGCGCGCGCATCAACAACAGGACCGGTGGCGGTCCGTTGAGCGATGTCGTCGTTCCGAGGTAGCCACCCACGGAACCGGTGAGGAGGTGCGCAGTCGTGGACGGCGCACGCGTGACTTCCGCCCGGTTGGGGAACGCCATCGCGAGCCCGCACAGCATCACCACAACTCCCGCTGCGGGCTTCAGATACTGCTCCGGCAGCAGACCGAGGGTGACCGCGCCCAGCCAGGCGCCGGGCAGACTGCCACCACCGAGCAGCGCCACCCGTCCCCACGTGATGTGTTCTCGCAACTGGTACGCGGCGCCGATCCGCGTGATCAGGCCCGCCACCAGATTGAC
Organism: Rhodococcus sp. A14; assembly: GCF_011603105.1. NCBI lineage: Bacteria > Bacillati > Actinomycetota > Actinomycetes > Mycobacteriales > Nocardiaceae > Rhodococcus > Rhodococcus sp. A14. The sequence goes on from NZ_JAAOQS010000010.1 coordinate 138,428, forward strand.
GAATACCACTTCGGGAACGGCGAATCCGACCATCAGCATCACCGGTGTCGCGATCAGTGCCGTCCCGAACCCGGTGGCGCCGCCGATGACGGACGCGATGCCGATGCACAGGGCACCGATGAGGAGCATCGTCATCGCGACTCCCTTCTCGATCCGGCGGCACGTTCCCGTGCCGGTGTGAAGTTCAGGTGGCCAGGGATTGGACTGCGCTCACCAGAGCCATCAGTTCGATGTCGCTGCCGGTGCATCCTCGGGACAGGTCGTTCCACGGTGCGGCCAAGCCTTGCAGGATGGGACCCAAGGCTATTGCACCCCCGAGCCGCTGGGCAATTTTGTACCCGATGTTGCCGGCATCGAGATTGGGGAAAACCAGCACATTGGCCCGGCCGGCGACCCGCGAACCGGGCGCCTTGGACGCGCCGATCTCGGCGACCAGCGCGGCATCGAATTGCAGGTCACCGTCCACATGCAATTGCGGGTCCCGGACGCGCACCAGGTCCGCGGCCTCGCGGACCTTCGCCACTCGCGGGTGGCTGGCGCTGCCCTGGGTGCTGAACGACAGCATCGCCGCGATCGGAGTCTGCTCGGTGAGCTGGAAGTGGGTGGCGCTGGCAGCCAGCGCGATGTCGACCAGTTCCTCGACCGTGGGGTCGGGTACGACGGCGCAGTCGGAGAACGTCAACTGCCTGCCGTCCGACAGCAACATCAGAAACGAGCTCGACAGGATGCTCGAACCCGGCGCGAGACCGACGATGCGCAGCCCGGCCCGCAGCACGTCGGACGTCGGCCTGCTCGCGCCCGCGACGCAGGCGTCGACCACTCCGGCGCGCAGCGCCGCCGCGGCGAGGCACACCGGGTCGGACAGCGCCGACTCGACCCGGTCGGGGTATTTGGCGAACCCCGATTCGACGGCGTCGCGGATCGCGGGGTCGGCAGCCGCCTCGGCGAGGTCGACGACGAGTTCCTCGGCCAGGGGGATATCCGCGGCCTCGGCGATGCGCCGGATGACGTCCCGCCGCCCGAACAGCCGCGGGGAAACGACACATTTGTGGTGCAGATGGTGGGCGGCACGGATCGCGCGTTCGTCTTCTCCGTCCGCGAGACCGACGACGCGATTCGCCCCACGCAACGTGGCGATCCAGTGGTCGATCAGCGACGAATCATTCAGTCGTACAACGTCGGTGGGTGGTACAGCGGTGACGCCCGGGGCCATGGCCTCGCTCTCCCATCACTACGAAGA